>CALDJI010000158.1 GCA_937901805.1 uncultured Clostridia bacterium
ATAAGAGGCGCCGACCGCAGCCAGAGCATTTTCTCCGACAAAACGTCCGACAATCACTGAATCCGCCATGGTATAAAACTGTTGAAACAAATTCCCAATAATCATGGGAAAGGCAAAAAAGAGGAGCGCCTTGAGCGGGCGTTCCCGGATGAGATATTCTTTATCCATTCGCGTCAATTCCCCTTCTCTAAAATAACGGTACGCAGGATATCCCCGCGCGGGCAGGCTTGCAGACGCCTGCAACGCGGTTCATTATACCATGCAGTCCGCATAAAATCCAGAAAACAGGCAAAAAAGCAGATGTTTCCTGTCGAAACATCTGCTTTTTTGAAAACTGAATTCACGCAGATTCCGGAAAAAGAGGCGGCTACGCCTCCTCCCCTTCAATTTCCATGATACCCATCTGCCGCGGGGAAATACTGTTTTATTGCTCCGTGCTGTATCCAGTATTTCCGGGAAACTTTCAGAAAAAGGCGTTTCGGAAGCGGCATTGTCGCCTGAAGCCGGCAGGAGCTTCCATTTTTTGTGCAGAACAGACGGTACAGAAGGAAAGCTTCCTGGAAGAGAGAGACGCAAAACAGGGATCCCGTTTTGCCGAAAGATCGATCTCCGGAGGACAATCGCTTATCAGAGGGTTCCTTGCATTTTGCCTTTCCATAAGTTTTAAACGCCGCAGGAGGCTTGCATCAGCCAAAGTTTGGCGGGATTATCTCACAAAAAGAAAGAAAAAATCCGTTTTCCTATTCCCCCATTGTTCCCCGTACTTTTCATCCGCATACATACGAATAATCAGCTATCAGATGGTGAAACTGTTTGTAAACGCCTTTTATTTTCCAGAGCAGGAGGCCGCTGTCCACAATGCAAAAGCAGATTTTGATTGTAACCACAACCAGCGATTTCCTATACAAATTTGAACTGGACAATGTGAAAATCCTCCAGAGTATGGGGTATACCGTACATTATGCCGCCAATATGAACGAACCGCATTACCTGTCCAGCGAAGGGGTTTTCGGCAGGCTTGACGTAACCCCGCACCATATTCCCATTGCCCGTTCCCCCTATCTTTTTCACGACAATAAAAAGGCCCTGTACTGCCTGATTGACCTGATACGGGAACAGGGCATTCAAGCGGTTCACTGTCACACCCCTGTCGGCGGGCTATTAGGGCGGTTATGCGGGGAATTGATGGGAAAACAGGCGCCTGTGATCCTCTATACCGCGCATGGGTTCCACTTTTACAAGGGAGCTCCGATGTATAACCAGCTGGTCTATTATCCAGTAGAACGGCTGCTCGCCAGAAACACGGATATTCTGATTGTGATTAACCGGGAAGATTACCAAAGCGCATTAAAACTCCCGCTGAAAAAAGGCGGCAAGGTTTACCGGATACCGGGCGTAGGGCTAAACGGGCGCATATTCCGCCCAATCTCTGACAAGCAAAGGGAACGGTGCCGCCAAAAGCTCGGCATTTCCCCGGATGAGTGTTTTCTACTCTCTGTCGGGGAACTGAATGAAAACAAAAACCACCGCGTGATGTTACAGGCTCTTGCCAAAATCCGCCGGGAGCCGGAAGGGCTGCCTCCCATCCGGTACGGGATCTGCGGCGATGGTTTTTTCAGGGAAAGGCTTGCACAGTGGGTAGAGGAATTGGGACTGACAGAAACCGTCACCCTATATGGATTTCGTCAGGACATACCGGAAATACTGGGAGCGGCTGACGCCGCCGTCTTTCCCTCTAAACGGGAGGGGCTGGGCATGGCGGGATTGGAGGCGCTTGCCATGGGCATCCCCCTGCTGGCAAGCGACAATCGAGGGACCAGGGAGTACATGGAAGATGGAAAAAATGGATTTTTATGCGCCCACGACAATGTGGACGGGTTTATCCGCGGGATCCGGAGGCTCTGCGCGCTCAGTACGTCCGAGCGCAGGGAAATGGCGCGGTTGTGCATACGCTCTGCAAAACCCTTTGACCGTGAACATGCAAACGCCGCCATGCAAACAGTCTACGCCGATCTCGACGCACGGGTACAGCTCAAATTTAGCTCCTCGTCCGGGCGCACCCAGGGTGAGCATCCTGATGGGCAGCTACAACCCCCGCAGTAAACAGCAAGTAGTCGCCGCCGTCCGCTCTCTGATTCGGCAGGAATTCTCCGATTGGGAACTGCTGCTCTACGATGACGGATCAAGCGAACCTTTTGCCGAAACCCTGCGGGAAGTTTGCCGAATAGACGGGAGAATCCGTTATCTCCGCGGGGACTGCAACAAAGGGCTAGCCTATGCGCTCAACCAGTGTATTCGATATGCCGAAGGAGACTACTTTGCACGAATGGATGACGACGATCTCTCGCTGCCGGCACGGCTGGCAGAACAGGTTCAGTTTCTGGACTCCCACCCACAGTATCAATGGGTCGGATGCGCGGCATGGCTGTTTGACGGGGGTTCCATCTGGGGAAAACAGAGAAAGCCCGCCGTTCCTCAGGCAAAGGATTTTTTATTCAACTCCCCCTATATCCATCCCACGGTGATGTTCCGCAGGAAGGCGCTGACACAGGCGGGAGGATATTCCGAACCCCCCGCCGTATTCCAATGCGAGGACTATGAGCTGTTTTTGCGCCTGCATGCGCAGGGTATGCAGGGTTATAACCTTCCGGACGTACTGTTTTGCTATCGGGAAGGCCGCGGCGCCTATCGAAAACGCTCCTATGCACGGAGAATCCGGGAGGCAGAGGTGCGCCTGCGGGGGTTCCGGAAACTGGGCATTTTAACGCCCCTGACCGCAGGGTATGTCCTGAAACCTCTGCTGATCGGGCTGATACCGACACCGCTGTACGCCTTTTTCAAAAGAAGTCAGTATAAAAACCCCACATCCCGGCAGGAGAGGAGGAAGCAGCATGGAAAGGGTTCCCGATAGAAGCAAAACTGCATGCTACCGGGAAATTTTGCAGCGCTCGCCGGGGCTCCTTGCCCCGCTGTGCGGGATGGAAATTCCGGAAGCAGATCCCGTTTGCTCTGCCGCAGGTTATGTCCTGGCTCCGGCGCTTGCCGGATTTGTCCAATGGATATTGGCACAGGCAAAGAAGGATGGAATCCGCCGGCTGTATTTTCTTGCGCGCGACGGGTATTTCCCCTGCCGCGCCGCCCGCCTGTCCTGTGAAGCCTATGGGATTTCTATCGAGTGCCGGTATCTGTATCTCTCCCGGTACTCCCTGCGCCGGCCCCTGTACCATCTGGATCGGGAGGCGGCGCTGCACGATATCTGCCGGAATGCTGTCCGGATTACCCCGGACATCCTGCTCAGAAGGGCGGGCATTGCACCGGAAAAACAAGAGGGTGTATTCCATGCCCTCTCGCTGCCCTATGGGAAAAACCAGGCGCTTTCCAAAGCCGATCTGGCAGCCATCCGCCGCAAAATGCAGGGCTGTCCCCCCTTTTGGGACGCCGTGGAGCACGCGTCCCGGCAGGCGTTTCCTGCTTTGGCAGGATATCTGCGCCAGGAAGGGCTGTTTGAAGATGTTCCCTATGCCATTGTGGACAGCGGGTGGCTCGGTTCCATGCAGCAATCCCTTCAAACCCTGCTGCGCCTGCAAAAAAGAGAGGCCGAGCTGAAAGGTTACTACTGGGGGCTGTACTCGATCCCCGCCGGGATGAAACGGGAAAATTACCGTTGTTTTTTCTTTGATCCCGAGCACCATCTCCGGGAAAAGGTATTTTTTAACAACTGCGTCTATGAGGCGGTCTTCTCCGCCCCGCATGGGACAACCACCGGATACCGGATACAAAACGGGCGGTTTATCCCCCTTTTGGGGACATGCCCGCAGCGGCAGATCGATTTTCTGCACCGGATTGGAGAAATCTTTACCCAATATCTCCGCCTGTCGACCAAACACAGAGAGACGTCCTTTTTCCATGCGGATTTTTCACGGGACAAAAAGGTGATTGGGGAACTGCTCTCCCTCTTTCTCTGTTATCCGAGCCGTGCGGAAGCGGAAGCCTTCGGCGGGCTGCCTTTCAGCGACGACGTCCTGGAGGGAGAAGAACAGCCTCTGGCGGCCCCTTTAAACGAGCAGGAGCTGCGTATGGCAGGACATCCCCATGCAAAACTGCTTACCGCAGCCGGCGCCCGCGGAAAAAAACTGCGGGAAAGCGCCTGGTACGAGGCGAGCGCCGTCCTCTATTCTCCCCATACAAAGCAGCATCTGCGGCAGTACACCTTTTTTAAATACCTGCGCCATATGAAAAAAGCTTTGCGCAGACAAAAGAGGAGGGACATGGATGCCTGATTTCTCCTCAAAAAAACAATACGCCTTTGTCATCCAGCAACTGACAGGGCGTGAAATCAAGCGCAAATATGCACGTTCCTACCTGGGGATCCTGTGGAGCGTGCTCAATCCCCTGCTCTCCATGGCAGTGCTGTCCCTGATTTTTTCCCAACTGTTCCGGCGCTCAATTGAAAACTACCCTATCTACTACCTGACAGGATACATCCTGTGGCAGATGTTTACCGGGGCAACCACCGCCGCCATTTCCACACTTGTAGACAATAAGCCTCTTCTGCTGAAAGTAAAATTCCCGATGGAGCTGTTTGTCCTGGTGAGAGTTTATACCGCGTTTATCAATTTCCTGTATTCTGCGGCGGCCTATGCCGTCATGCTCCTGGTTTTCCGGGTTACTCCTAAATGGACGATGCTGTTTTCCCCTGTGATCATCCTGCTGCTGTTCCTGTTTTCCCTGGGGCTTTCCCTGTTGCTGTCCGCGGCCTATGTGTATTTTGGGGATGTGCGGCATCTCTATTCCGTGTTTCTCACGCTGTGGATGTACTGTTCCGCCATCTTTTATCCGGCGGAACAGCTGCAAGGAGTTATCCGGGCCGTGATCCTCTGCAATCCGCTGTACGCCTATATCCATTCCCTGCGCAGCGTGGTCATGGAAGGAGCGCTTCCCGGCGGGTGGGAGCTTGTCCAAATGTTCCTTTGGGGGATTGGAATGGCGGCGGCAGGGATGCTGGTTTTTCGGCGCAGCAAAAATAAACTGATTCAGAAACTATGACCGGGGGAGGCGGGTTCATGCAGAAAGATACCGGGTATCCAACGGGTTTTGTGATCGAAAACGGCCCGGAAATTCTTGTCAAAAACGTCACGATGCAGTTTCGCCGCGCAAAAGACGAGGCGTCGAGCATCAAGGAATGGGTGGTGCGCGCTGTCCGACGGCAGCACCAATACGAGATGTTTACCGCGCTTGACAACATCAGTTTCAGCGTGGAAAAAGGAGAAGTCGTGGGAATTTTGGGAACCAACGGTTCCGGTAAAAGCACTCTGCTCAAAATCATCTCCGGGGCGCTTCTCCCCACCAGCGGAAGGGTTTGGGTAGACCGGAGGAAAGTCCAGCTGCTCACCCTGGGCACCGGATTCGATCCCGAACTGACCGGCCGGGAAAACGTCTACCTCAACGGGGCCATCATCGGGTATTCCAAACAATTCCTGAAACAGAATTTTGACAGGATTGTGCGCTTTGCAGAGCTGGATGGTTTTATGGATGAAAAAGTGCGCAACTATTCCTCCGGTATGGTTTCCCGGCTGGGATTTGCCATTGCCACAGTATCGGACGCTCCGGAAATCCTGATTTTGGACGAAGTACTTAGTGTAGGCGATCTGTTTTTCCGCAAAAAAAGCGAACAGCGGATTCGGGAAATGATTCATGGCGGTTCCACGGTCTTGATGGTTTCCCATTCTCCTTCGGTCATTGAAAACAACTGCACAAGGGCCGTCTGGATCGAAAAGGGCCGCCTGGCAGCGGACGGCGCGCCAAAGGAGATCTGCCGTGCCTATGAAGCGAGGGGTCGGACATGAGGGATCGCATCTACCGGGCGCTTGTCAGCCGGATTCCGGGAATCCGCTCGCGCTATCTCCGGCTGAGGGAACGCGGAGCGGGACGCCCTGCCGCGCTGTTTTACCTGTTTTGGCTGCACATCCGTTACTACCTGCTGTTCGACCGGTCGCTCCGGGAGCCTGGAAGCGGCTCCCCCTATGAGTACCGGCGGCTCGAATATAAAGAAAGCGAATCCTCCCGTTCGGGCAGGCAGAGCCCGCGCGAATATGCACGGGATCTGATGGGGTATGATCTGATTTCCTTTGATATTTTTGACACCCTGATCCTGCGCCCGTTTTCCGATCCCACCGATCTGTTTTTTCTGGTAGGCAGGGAGCTGCACTACCCGGATTTCCGCAGGCTGCGGATTCTGGCGGAGCAGAAAGCACGCAAGCGGCTGGTTCAGGAGGGAAAATCTCCCGAAGCGTCGCTGGAAGACATCTGGCGTGAGATGGAAACGGTGACCGGCATCCCTGCCCGGGATGGGATGCTTGCGGAGAAAAAATGGGAGGAGGCCTGCTGTGAAGCAAACCCTTTTTTTCAACAGGTGTTCCGTTTGCTCAAACGGCAGGGAAAACGGGTAATTGCCGTTTCCGATATGTACCTCCCGGAAAGCTTTCTGCGCAGGCTGCTCAGCCGGTGCGGGTACGAGGGATTTGAGCAGATCTATGTCTCCTGCGAAACAGGAAAGTCCAAACACGACGGTTCCCTCTACCGGGCAATCCGGGAAGCATACGGCGCGGGCTGCTCCATCCTGCACATTGGGGACAATCCCTATTCCGATCAAAAACAGGCGCTGGCAAACGGGTTTTCCACCCAGTTATACCAAAACTGCCAGACCGCCGGGAATCCTTACCGGGCGCAGGATCTCTCCAGCATCGCGGGAAGCCTGTACCGGGGAATCGTCAATACGCATCTGCACTGCGGGATTTCCCGCTTTTCCAGGGAATATGAATACGGTTTTGTCTATGGCGGGCTGTTTGTCACCGGTTTTT
>CALDJI010000159.1 GCA_937901805.1 uncultured Clostridia bacterium
CCCAGCCGATAAACTGGCCGTCTGGGTTGCGGTTTCCGCTTCTTCCATTGCTGTCCGCTTCTCTTGAAGGTGCTCACGTGTTGGCACCGACTCAGAGCGCTGTGCGGGAAAAGGATGATGGAGGGAGCCACAAACAGGGCATCGTTCTCCCTCCTGCAGGAAACCGGCCAAATAACCAGCTTGTCCATCCAGAAACTCCCGTTCCAGTTGGGTATATGCCCACCGAAGGTGGGTGGAATTCTCCGCTGCAGCGCGGTATTGCTCCAGTGCCGCTTGATGGGAATGGGACCACCTTCTCTCTTCTTGAAGCAGTTCACGCAGCGTACCCAGCTCTTTTTCCCGGGAAGCCAGCTTCTGTCTTCGCGCTTTCAAAAGAGCTTCCCGCTGTTCCAAACCCTCCAGTTGAGACAGTTCCTGCCGGAGCGCAGCCTGCTCAGTCTGTCGATTGCCGGCGTCCTGCACAGCCTTTGCCTTCCCCGCTGCCCCTTTTTGCATCTGATCGAATACGGTATTCCTCTCTTTTTCCAGGTCTTCCAATAATACATAGGCGGAAAGTTGCTCTGTTCGAACCGCGATCTCCTCCGTCAGCCGCTGGAGGGCGGCCTCCTGCCCGGGGGCCGTATCCCATTCCCTTTGCAGTTTCTCCCAGGTGGGCATCCAGGATTTTAACTGCGCCTGGGCTGCCGAAATCTCCTGCCGAACCCGGGAGGCGGCCTCCTCTTTTCCAATACGACGGGATAGGGTTTCCCCTTCAGCCTGCAGTGTCTGCTCTTGTTTTCGAAGTGCCTCCAGATCCGCGGTTTCTTGCTGCAAAATTTTCTCCAAAAGGGAAAGCATCTCACCGTCTTCCAAACAAACAGCTTCCCTCCAGGCTTCCTCCCATTCCGGTCCCGGCTGCACCTGCTCAACATGCTGTTGTATTTTTTGACTCAAGCTCTCATAGGTGCTTTTCCACTGGGCTGCTTCTGTCCGCAGCACTTCCTGGAGCTTTTGATAGGGCTCCGTGTGGAAAATTTCCCGAAAAATCTTGCTTCGTTCCTCGGTTTTCGCCAGCAAGAGCTGGAGAAACTCCCCTTGGGCAATCATCGCCACTCGATTAAACTGCGCCCGGTCCAGCCCAATCAGCGCCTTCACCGCCTTTGTAACCTCCCGCGTCCCTGTCACAGGAGGGTGTCCATCGGGGAACAAGAGCTGAGCATCTGCCTTTTCCACCACCAGTTTATCTCCCCGTTTCGCGGGCCGGAGATATTCTGGATTGCGGCGAACGGTGTACTGCTTTTCTCCGCATTGAAAGGTCAGTTCCACAAAAGTTGGTACTGTACCCTTCGCGTAGCTGCTTCGGAGCATAACCGGTTCTCGATGCGTCCCGCTGGCTTCTCCATACAGCGCAAAGGTAATGCCATCAAACAATGTAGTCTTTCCCGCGCCAGTTTCTCCTGTAATTAAGTAGATGCCTCGGGTTCCCAACTGGGAAAAGTCCACTGTGACTTCCTCTGCATAGGGACCAAAGGCAGACAAGGTCAAGACAAGGGGCCGCATAACGATTCCTCCCAGATTTTTTCCAGCTCTGCTTTCAGAAATTCCTCCTGAACTTGGTGCATCGGCTGATTGTTCTGCAGCTGATAAAGGTCCTGGAAAAGGGCCAGGGGGGTCTTCTCCTCAGGCCGCTCTGCCCCCAAAATTTCTCCCGTTGACTGGGTGCGGAGATTGTCATAGCTGAGCTTGAGCAGGTTGGGATAAATGGTCCGCAGTTTTCCCATGGCCTCTGGTACATCTTCCTCATCGGTCAGGATGACATGGAGATAATCCTCTACCTGCATGCCCTGATAAAATTTCCGGGATGTAACCGTTTCATAGGTCCCCCGCACCTCCCGCAGATCCCGCATGGGACACAGGGGGATCGCCTCAATTTTTACACGTCCTTTTTCCTCCAGTGTTACCAAGGTCACCGATTTCTCCTGTCCGCTCTCTGAAAAGGAGTACTTCAGCGGCGTACCACAGTAGCGAAGGGTTGGCCGTCCTACGCTCTGGGCTCTGTGGAGATGTCCCAAGGCAACATAGTCGAATGGATCAAACAGTTCTCCACTCACCTGGTCCAACCCGCCGACCGAATGTTCCTCTGATTCGCTGGTGGTCCCCCCGGTGACAAACTGATGCGCCACCAGAACATTGCGCCGCGATGGGGGCACTGTCCATTGCTGGAGCGCGTAGGAAACGGCATCCTGGTAGGTGGCAATCTCCGCTTCCGGCGCAGAATGGCGCACGAGAGCCGGCTTCAAATAGGGCAGCAGATAAATGGCCACTTCTCCATAGGCATCCCGCAAAAGAACAGGTTCCTGAGGCCCCTGATAGACCGCAGACAAATAGATGCCGGTTCCGGTCAAAAGACGCGCGCCAAAACTCAACCGCTCTGGAGAGTCGTGATTCCCGCTGATGGCAAAGACGGGGATTCCTGCCTGAGAGAGCGCCGTAAAAAAAGTATCTAACAGTATCACAGCCTCTGCCGGTGGAACCGGTTTGTCATAGAGATCCCCCGCCAGCAATACCCCGTCCACTTTTCTCTCTATGGCGAGCTGTGCAATCTGCTCTAAAATATATCGCTGATCCTCCAGCATAGAGCATTCATTGACCCGCTTTCCGATGTGCAGGTCAGATAGATGGAGCAGCTTCACACATACCATCTCCTTTCTCCCTTTATGAAAAAAACGGTATGGCACTTTGTGCCATACCGTTTTGAGCGTGCGGTTACCGCGCTGCAATGACCTCAATTTCCACCAAGGCGTCCTTGGGAAGCTGCGCCACGGCAAAGCAGGAGCGAGCCGGCTTATGGTCCTTAAAATACTGTGCGTAAATTTCGTTGAACAGGGAGAAATCCTCCATGCTCT
This sequence comes from uncultured Clostridia bacterium, assembly GCA_937901805.1. Taxonomy (GTDB): domain Bacteria; phylum Bacillota; class Clostridia; order Oscillospirales; family Ruminococcaceae; genus Pseudoruminococcus_B. The sequence goes on from CALDJI010000159.1 coordinate 2,886, forward strand.
TCAGATAACAGGTGGTCTTTACCACATGATTCAGGGTCAGACCAGCCGCCTTCAGCACAGAGATCACATTCTCCAGGGCCTGAACGGTTTGGGCAGCCATGCTGTGTGCCAAGGCACCCGTATCCGGGATCAAACCCAGCTGGCCGGAGGCAAAGATCAGACCGCCTGTCTCAATGGCCTGGGAATACGGCCCGATTGCCGCTGGTGCTTTGTCGGTGTGCAGGATTTCCATACAATACGCTTCCTTTCTTTGGGAGTTCCATCATATTTTTTCGGATTCTATCTGCCTTCAGGCGCGCAGAACCCGTTTGAGCACGGTTTCCAATTGTTCAGCCGCACGCTGGATGGTCTGCTGTGGGGCTGCCAAATTCAGCCGGATATGGGTATCTGATTTCTCTCCTTCCGGGAAGAACCAGTGCCCGTAGTCCGGAGCCAGAT
>CALDJI010000160.1 GCA_937901805.1 uncultured Clostridia bacterium
AGAGATGGGAAGCGAGCATCCGCTGGCCCAGGCGGTTGTGGAGCGTGCAAAGCTGGAAAAACTTGTTTTGCCTGCGGCGGAGGAATTTGCAGCGATTTCCGGGCGCGGAATTCGCGCCAAGGTGAGCGGATATGAATATATCGCCGGAAACATCGCATTTTTGGAGGAAAACCGTCTGCTTACGGAAGACGGAGCCTCAAAAGAGGCCCGCGCACAGGCGGCGCGCCTAGCACAGGAGGGTAAGACGCCTCTGCTCTTTGCCCGGGGCGGGAAACTCGTGGGGATTATCGCTGTAGCGGATACCATCCGTGATACCAGCCGGGCGGCGATCAAGCGCTTTGCCCGGATGGGCCTGCATGTTGTCATGCTGACCGGGGACAACCGGGTGACGGCGGAGGCAATCCGCAAAGAACTTGGGATTGAGCGCGCGATTTCGGACGTACTGCCCACGGAAAAAGAGGCGAACATTCGCGCGTTGCAGGAGCAGGGACACAAGGTTGCCATGGTTGGGGACGGCATCAACGACGCCCCGGCGCTGACCCGTGCGGATATCGGGATTGCCATCGGTGCAGGCACGGACATTGCCATTGAATCCGCGGATGTGGTTTTGATGAAGGATTCCCTGGATGATGTGGCAAATGCCATCGATCTCAGCCGGGCAGTAGTGCGCAACATCCACATGAACCTGTTCTGGGCGTTCTTTTACAACATCCTCGGCATCCCAGTGGCGGCAGGCGCCCTGTTCCCAGCTTTTGGCCTGCGGCTGAGCCCGATGATTGGCTCCGCAGCGATGAGTCTGAGTTCTGTTTGCGTGGTGACCAATGCGCTGCGTCTGCGCTTTTTCAAAAAGAAAGGGCAGGATCTGCAGGAGCCCCGTGATAAAACTGCTGAAATCCCGACGGCATTGCCGGCGGTGGAAGATATCAATCCCCCTGAATCCGGTGCAGAACCGGCAGAAAATGAGAAAGGAATGGTTTTCATGAAAAAGGTATTGGTTGTAGACGGCATGATGTGCGCGCACTGCCAGGCGCATGTGCAAAAGGCTCTTGCCGAGGTCGACGGTGTAAGCGAAGCAGTTGTGGATTTGGAAAACAAAAAGGCAACGGTTTCTCTTTCCAAAGAGGTGGACGACAAGATCCTGATGGACGCGGTCACTGAAGCGGGATACACCCCGGTCAGCTGTACCGCAGAGTAAGCAGCACACAAGAAGAATCCTCCGGGCACAGTTTGTGTGTTCCGGGGGATTTTTTTGTATACGAAAACCATGCGGCTTCCCAAAATCGGTGTCGAGATGGTTTGCTTTGCAAAAGGAAAATTCCA
>CALDJI010000161.1 GCA_937901805.1 uncultured Clostridia bacterium
ATACGAAAGCAGTGGCGGCGTGGGAATAGTATGGTACAATAAAATAAGTGATCACAGAAAAGTTGTCCAAATTGGTCAAGATACATTCCTGATAAATCAGGTACAATATGGATGGTGATGGGAAAATGAAGGAAAAAGAAGCGGTCCTGAAGATGCAGGGATATATCCGTGCCCACTACAGGGACGAGAACTTCTGCGCAGCAGATGTCTGCTCTGCAGTCGGGTATTCCAAACGGCAGGTCAACCGTTTTTTTAAAAAATATTTTGATAAAACACTACGGGAATACATCAATGCCCTTTGTCTGACTGAAAGCGCAGATGAGCTGCTGAATACGAAAAAGCCAATCCTGGAAGTAGCCTTGAACAGCCATAAAGTAGCGGTTGCACGCTTCACGCCCCATCCCATCGGCCATTATGATCTGTTGTTAAAACACATGGAGGAATTGTCAATGAATCAGGAACTGAATCTCTGCATGGTCACTGCGAAAGAACGTAAAAGGAGAAAGCTTATCTATCTCCCTTCGCGATATGCAAGGGATTATTTTTCATATTGCGAAGAGGCGGGCTGCGAGTGGGAGGGATTTTTGAACAGTATTGTGGAAAAAATGGAGCCCGCTGCTTTGCTGGAACTTCCGGATTCACTTGTGACACCCGGTTTTTCAAAAACAGCGGCAGGGGTTGAAGGACCTTTGGATTATGAAAAAGAACTACCGCAACCATATCAAATCGCAGAACTTCCGGAATGTATTATGCTCTATTTTCAGGGTGAACCATATGAGCGGGAAGAGGATTTCTGCCAAGCGATCAACAGCGTGTCTATGGCGATAAAAAAATATAATCCTGCTTTATATGGGTATCGATTTGCATATGACGCGGCCCCACAGGGCGGTGCGTTCCGTTTACAAAGGATTGGACAGGAGTGCCTATATCACGCAAAAATCAATGGATTGAAAAAGGACGGCCGATTGTTTTGTCGGCCCGTCCTTTTCTTTAGGTAAAAATTTTTCAGGAATCTTTAAAAAAAAATAAAGTTGCTTGACATATATCACTTCATGATATATCATTCAGACATACAGTAGCCTTTATAAATTGAGGAGGGTGGGGAAATCATGTTTGAAGTGAAAAATGTGACCAAACGCTATGAAAAAATGCTGGCGAACAATGACATCAGCCTTTCGGTCGGGGATGGGCAGATTGCCATTCTGCTTGGACCGAACGGTGCGGGAAAATCGACGCTTATCAAGTGCATTACCGGGCTTTTACGTTTTGAAGGGGAAATCACCATTGAAGGGCATCCGAATAAGAGCCTGGAGGCAAAACAGCTGCTTGGTTATGTGCCGGAAATGCCAGCCGTTTACGAGCTTTTGACAGTATCCGAGCATCTGGAATTCATCGGACGTGCATATCGTCTGGAAAACTGGCAGCAGGAAGCGGATCGCCTGCTGGAACGGTTTGAACTGGATGATAAGCGGGACAAACTTGGAAAGGAGCTTTCCAAAGGTATGCAGCAGAAACTGAGTATCTGCTGTGCGCTGCTTCATCGCCCGAAAGTGGTTATTTTTGATGAACCGATGGTAGGGCTGGATCCTCATGCGATTAAACAGCTGAAAGAGATGTTCCGGGAACTGCGGGATGGGGGCGCTTCCGTCCTGATCAGCACACACATGCTTGACAGCGTGGAGGATTACTGGGATGTCGCGCATATTATGATGAACGGGGAATTTGCGGCCACCCGTTACCGTACTCAGATTGAAGAGAGCGGGGAAAGCCTGGAGGATTTGTTCTTCTCCATTACCGAAGGACAGGGGGAGTAAGTATGGGCGCGCTGCGTTATCTCACCCTGACTACTTTAAAGAATGGGGTAAAGGAACTGAAAAAACGCCCTTCCAGGCTGATTGCCTATTTGCTCTTTGCCGCTGTCATGGTGTTCCTGGTTATTTCCGGGAATGCAAGCATCGGCGTTGGCTGGGAACCGCGTCCAATGGAAGAACTCGGGCTGATTGTTCTCGCTTTTTACGGGATGATTTTTGTTTCGGATGTGCTCAAAGGCTTTTCCTCCGGGGCGACCTTTTTCACAATGTCGGATGTGAACTTTTTATTCTCTGCCCCAATCCGCCCCAAACGGATTTTGTTTTACGGTCTGATCCGGCAGGTCGGGATGACCCTGTGGGTGGGGCTGTTCATCTTTTTCGAATATGGGCTGCTCCATAATACTTATGGGGTGAACCTGGGACAGCTGTTTCTTCTTTTTCTGGGCTATGGCATCGTCTACTTCTGTGCGGAGATTACAGCTATGGCTATCTATATGTTTGTCAATGGAAATCCGGCCAGAAAACGCTGGATGCGTATGGGTTTATATGCCCTGGTCGCTCTGCTGGTGCTTGCAGCGGCATATCCGTTCCTGAAAAACGGTTTTACCGATGTGCTGGGTTCCCTTTCACAGGGGGCGGCTTCTGTGCTGGTTTCCTATTTCCCGGTGTTGGGATGGGCGAAATCCTTTGCCTATATGGCTCTTATCGGAAATACGGGGATGGTTTTTGTTTTTTTGGGACTGCTGCTCCTGTTTATCGGCGGGATGATTTTGCTTCTTATAAAAATGCAGTCGGATTATTATGAGGATGTTTTGCAGGCAACCGAAGTGACTTATGCCCAGAAAGAAGCTGCCAAAGAGGGAAAAGTCCAGGAGGCGAGCCTCAGCCTGACTGGAAGCAGGGTCAGCCGCGGGCGCACTGGCCTGCACAGAGGATGGGGCGCCGGCGTATTCTATTACAAACACATGCTGGAGAACCGTCGGGCGGGAATCTTCTTTTTTGATAGGATGTCCCTGCTGTTTCTGGTTATGGGCGGCGTGATGGCCTTTTTTATGCGGGATCTCGGACTGATAGGGATTTTCGCCATGTTCACTTATTTCCAGCTCTTTACCAGTGCGACCGGCCGATGGCTGCGGGAACTGGATATCCACTATGTTTATCTGATTCCAGAACGCCCGTTTTCCAAGCTGGTGCGCCTGTGTACGGAAAATATCGGTAAAGTTGCCGTGGATGCACTGGTGACGATGTTGATTATCGGGGTGATTGTTGGGGCTTCACCCATAGAAATTGCCGCAGCAATCGCAGCACGGTTTGGGTTCGGCATGGTATTTATGGCGGGGAATATCCTCAGCCAGCGGATTCTGGGTCAGATTGCAAGCAAGGGGCTGTTGATGTTCTTGTATTTCATCGTTATGATTTCACTTTGTCTGCCTGGGGTTCTGGGCAGTGTGTTTCTTGCCGCCGGTTCTGAAATTTTGTTTTCCGCGTCCGCGCAATGGCAGACATTTGCCGGCCTGATGGGGACTGTGGTTTTCAATCTTCTTCTCAGCGTTCTGCTGTTGTTTTTGTGCCGGAATATCCTGGACAATTTGGAACTGAATAAGAAATAGACAAGAAAAAGCGGATGGTTCCCTCTAAACAGGGAACCATCCGCTTTTGGGATTTTCATATAAATGGCCCTTGTCGGAAGCAAAAATCCTGTTTCATGGGAATTCTGGAAGTTGTAAGGAATTTCCGGATGAATGCAAAGGGCTGGGTAACTGTATTTCTGCGCCGCGTCTGATGACATTCTGCAATTGTTCCTGCAAAGGGAGACCTTTCCGGATGTTTCGGCAATTTTTTCAGAAACGGCGTCATGCGGTTGACTTTATTGGCTGCAGCAGGTATACTTTCCGCAGCGCTGTTGATTTTCAGACGGCCGCTGTGCGGAATACATGAAACCATGCTCAGCAAGACCAAAATGCAGATAGCATCCTATTGGTTAAGCAAAACCTTCTTTGAGGATAACTGGATAAAAAGGAGAGAGAAAGATGGTCGCGTTAAAAGAACTTCAGGAAAGGGCATATCAGAACAAGCTGGAAAAGGGCTTTAATACCACGGATATCAGCATGGAGTTTTGCCTGACCCATGGGGAACTGACCGAGGCGTTTGACGCTTGGCGGAAAAGGACAGGCGATGTAGGGGAAGAGCTTGCGGACGTTGCCATCTATCTGTTGGGACTGTCGGAAATCCTGGGAGTTGATTTGGAGCAGGAAATCCTCCGGAAAATGGAGATCAATCAGCAAAGGGTTTATGTGGAGGAAAACGGAGTAAAAATCAAAGCGGAAAACCGG
>CALDJI010000162.1 GCA_937901805.1 uncultured Clostridia bacterium
CAAAAAAGGACGGGTAGCTCTTTTGTACCGCCTGCGCGCCGGTAATGGTGACCGGGCGTTCACAGCGCAGGGCAGCGACCGCTGCGGACATGACAATTCGGTGGTCGCCCCAGCCGTTCACGGTGACGCCGCCGGGCAGGGAGGGACTTCCGCAGATGACAAGGGAGTCCGGGCGTTCTTCCACCTGGGCGCCAAGCCTGTCCAGCAGATCGGAGACGGCGGCCAGCCGGTCGCACTCCTTCAAACGCAGGCGCCCGGCATTCTGGATCATGGTCTTTCCTTCACTGTAAGCGGCGAGGACGGCCAGGATGGGAACCAGATCCGGGATCTGCGCGGCGTCAATGATGATCCCGCGCAGGGATTGATCGGAGACAAAAATCCCGTTTTCCCCAGGGCAAACCAGGGCGCCGAAGCGCCGGAGTAAGGGAAGGATTTCCCGATCCCCCTGCGCCGAAGGTTCCCTCAGTCCCTGTACATTCAGTCCATCCCCCAGCGCGCCGGCGGCAAGCCAGAAAGCGGCGTTGGAGTAATCCGCTTCCACCGTAATATCGGCGGGGCGGTATGCCTGTCCTCCGGGGATTGTCCAGCCGTGCTCCGTGGGGAGAATTCGGATCCCAAAATGCCGGAGCATTTCCAGCGTCATCTCCACATAGCCGGCAGATTCCAATGGGGAGACGAGAAGGATCTCGCTATCCCCCTCGAGCAGGGGAAGGGCAAAGAGCAGGCCGGTGATAAACTGGGAGCTGACATTCCCGGCAAGGGAGAACCGTCCGGGAGCGAGCCTGCCGGAGATGGAAAACGGCAGTGCAGGAGCGGGTGAAAAGCAAACCCCATGCGCTCTCATCTGGGCGGCAAGCGGTTCCAGCGGGCGATCGGGGAGTTTCCCCTTCCCGGAAAAGCTTGCCGGTATGCCGAGCGCTGCGGCAATGGGCAGAAAAAAACGCAGGGTCGAGCCGCTCTCCTCACAGTCGAGGGCGGCTGCCTGCGGGATGTTCCCGATTCCGGTAATCCGAACGGCGTCTGTTTCTCTTTGGATCTGCGCCCCAAGCGCGCGGGCGCAGGAAAGCGTCGCCTCGATATCCTTGGAAAAGGATACCGGGGCGATCTGGCAGGTTCCCCTGCTCAGCGCGGCACAGATGACGGCGCGGTGAGAGGCGGATTTGCTGGGCGGAACCCGGATGGTTCCATGAAGCGGGGAAGGAGTAATTTGTACGTCCACAGGGGATACCTCCAATTTTCGTCAATTCCATGCGTGGGAAAGAAACGATTCCAATTCTGACAGGGGGACGGGGTACAGGACGGCTTTGCCAATCTGATCGAGCAGAACGACGGTAAGGCTGTCCCCGTGGCGCTTTTTATCCCCCAGCGCCACCTGGCAGAACTGCTGTACCGTGGCTCCCTCATACTGGCTGGGAAGCCGGTAGGTATCGAGAACCGAGAGCAGATCCTGTGTGGTTCCCGACGGGGTCAGCCCAAGGGATTCGCCCGCCCGGGTGATCATCGCCATACCAATGGCAACAGCGCGCCCATGGGGAACGGTGTACCCGGAGAGGGTTTCCACACAGTGCCCCAGCGTGTGCCCGAAATTGAGCAGCTGCCGGCTGCCCTGATCCCGTTCATCCTCCTCCACGAGCATCCGCTTTAAATCCACACAGCGGCAGATGACTTCCTCCAAATGGGAGGAGAGCCCTCCGGAGGCGAGCAGGCGGTAGAGGGATTCATCCAGGATGGCGCCGTACTTGATGGCCTCCGCCGTGCCCTCGGAAAAAATCTCTTCGCTCAGGGTGGAGAGGGTGTCGGTATCGCAGATCACCCGTTTGGGCTGCCAGAACGCGCCGACCAGGTTTTTCCCGGATGGGATGTCCACGGCGGTTTTCCCGCCGACTGAGGAATCAATGGCCGCCAGGAAAGTGGTTGGGATCTGGACAAAGTCAATCCCACGCAGATAGGTTGCGGCGACAAAGCCCGCCAGATCCCCGACCACGCCGCCGCCGAGCGCGACAATCAGATCGGAGCGGGAAATCCCGTTTGCCGTCAGCACTTCGTAGGCGTCCAGCGCTGTTTGCAGGCACTTGGAACGCTCCCCGTGTGCAAACACGAATTTGCACACCTGATACCCTGCGGCGCGCAGGGAAGATTCTGTTTGCGTGCCGTACAGGGAATCGACCGTGTCGTCGGTAATAATAGCGGCGCGGCAAGGTGTATGTACCCTGGCGATCTCCTGCCCGCAGGAGCGCAGCAAGCCGGAGCCTACCAGGATTTCATAGGGGGATTCGGTATGGACACAGATGGTCTTCATGGATGGACATGCTCCTTAATTTCCCGTCCTTCCCTCAGCAGGCGGGTGAGGGTTTCGCGATCGTTTTCTGCAATCGCATCCCTGTATTCGCGCAGATGGGACAGGATAGTATCAATTTCTTCAAGCAGAGGTTCCCGGTTTTCCAAAAACAGTTCGCTCCACATGGTTTCGTTGAGTTTGGCGACCCGGGTCAAATCCCGGAAGCTGCCGGCGGAATAGCCCTGGTGCCTGCGGGAGGTCGGGCTTTTGATGTACGCACTGGATACCACATGGGCAAGCTGAGAGGTATAGGCAATCATCTGATCATGGTTTTCCGGGGTGGTGTGGATAATCTTTGCAAACCCGAGTGCACGGAAGAGGCGATCCAGATCCGAGAGTAGCCCGGATGGGGTGCTGTCATCCGGCACGAGCAACATGCTTGCACCGGCAAAGAGCTGCTCATCGGAATAGGAGAAACCGGAGACTTCCCGTCCAGCCATGGGGTGACCTCCGACAAAAAAGAAATCATGTTCCCTGGCGAGAGGGAATAAGGAATTGCATACGACGGATTTGACGCCGCATAGATCCACAACCACAGCATTTTTTTTGAGATATTCTACATGGGACTGTACAAAAGTTATGCTGTCCTGCGGATAGAGTGCAAGGAGAATCAGATCGCAGGAACTGAGATCATCAGAGATGCCGATCTTGTGGATCGCACCGCTGGTGAGCGCCTGTTCCAGAACCTTTGCATCCCGGTCGTATCCGACAACCCTGCCGGAAGTGAAATGGGAGAGGGCTTTTGCCATTGAGCCGCCGATCAACCCCAGGCCGACAACGGCGGCGGTAAAGGGATGTTCCATAGGGATACCTCAGCAGGAGAGGGTCTTATCCATGAAAGACCCAAGGGATTTGATTTTTTCCATAACCTCATCAAACCGATCCGGGGTCAGGGACTGCGCCCCATCAGACAGCGCGTGCTGCGGGTCGTTGTGCACTTCAATAATCAGGCCGTCCGCCCCTGCGGCAACCGCCGCGAGGGAGAGTGGTTCCACCATCCAGGTAAGACCGGCCGCATGGCTGGGATCCACGACAACTGGAAGGTGGGAGTGACGTTTGAGCATTGGGATCGCGGAGATATCCAGAGTGTTGCGGGTGGAGGTTTCAAAGGTACGGATTCCACGTTCGCAGAGGATGACATTTTCGTTTCCGCCAGCCATGATGTATTCCGCGCTCATCAAAAGTTCCTCGATGGTGTTGGCAAGGCCGCGTTTGAGAAGGATGGGCTTGTCGAGTTTGCCGAGCTCTTTGAGCAGTTCAAAGTTTTGCATATTACGGGCGCCGACCTGGATGACGTCCACGTCCTCAAACAACGGAAGATGATCGATACTCATAATTTCGGTAACAATCGGCATACCGGTGAGGGCTTTGGCCTCTTTGAGCAATTCAATGCCGGTGGCGCGCAGGCCTTGGAACGAATAGGGAGAAGTTCTTGGCTTGAAAGCACCGCCGCGGATCATGGTGGCTCCGGCCTTCTGTACCCGTTTTGCGACTTCACAAATCTGTTCTTCCGTTTCCACTGAACAGGGACCGGCGATTACCTGGAAGTTCCCGCCTCCGATTTTCAGCCCGCCGACTTCCACAACCGTGTCGTGAGGGTGGAATTTACGGTTTGCCGCTTTGTACGGTTCCTGGATGCGCTTGACGTCTTCGACAATGTCAAAAGACTGGATGTCGCCCACGTCGATGGAGGAAGTATCCCCCACATGACCTAAAACAGATGTTTGTGCTCCACGGGAGACATGGATTTGCACCCCAAACTGTTTCAGCCAGGTGATTAATTCTTTCAAGCGTTCCTGATCTGTATCATTTTTTACCACGACTACCATAATTGTTCCCTCAATTCTGTATATGTTCTCTGTGTGAATTGTGTCTGTACGGACTCCCTTTCCCTGTTACCGGTTTGCAGGAAAAAGAAAAAAGTCCAGTGCTTTTGTCTGCCAAAAGCACTGGACTTCACATTCTGTTCCGTCTTTTCACCCGAGGTTCTGTTCCCGCTTTAACAGGAACCTGTATCGGAGAGCCTTTGAGCAGATTTTTGAGTGCAGCAAAAATAGCCTGCGCTAAAAGTAAAGCCCAAGCCCATAAAGTAAAAATAATACTGTTTTGCACTTTTCAAAAGCCCTGCCATAAATTGCTCTCCTTTCCTCAAAAGTGTTGTTCTTACTATACTACTTTGCAAAAGTGATTGTCAAGGGATTGACAGGAAAAAAAGAATTTTTTTTGATTTAAATTGGAAAAGCAGTTTCTTTTAACCAGAGATGAACCGGAAATATGTCTTCTTCATAGAAAGAAGTAATGAAATCAGAACAGATCAGAGGAACTGCTGACAAAACTCTACGAACTCGGAAACAATCTGGAATAAAAAGGAGATTTCCAGATAGCGGCGATTTCCTGGTTTCCGCACAGGCTGATATTGATTGAGAAAAGAAAAAGCGTGCCCCAAGGGAGACACTTCGTAAGGAAGTTGTCTCCCTTGGGCTTTTGTAATCAGTCAGAGTGATTGGATTGTAGGTAAAAATCAATCATATTGG
>CALDJI010000163.1 GCA_937901805.1 uncultured Clostridia bacterium
TGCCGCAGTTTGGGTTTCCCACCAGCGCAATGATCATAGGCATCCCCCCTAATCTGGTACTAGTTATATGGACGATATTCCTTTGTTATGACCGCTGAGCGTCTCGAAACTTTTCCGGAAAGCTTGCCCTTTCTTTCCCGGCTATGCTATAATAAAATAATTGTACTGCTATTTTATTCCATGGAAATTTCCTGGCTTTACCGCCATAGAAGACAATTAGGAGGCTTTTTCATGATTGTAAAACCAAAAACCAGAGGATTTATCTGCACCACCGCCCATCCCGCCGGATGCCGGGCCGCTGTAAAATCCCAGATCGAATATACGAAATCCCAACCCAAAACCGAGGGACCGAAAAAAGTCCTTGTCCTGGGCGCATCCATGGGCTACGGGCTTTCCTCCCGGATCGCCGCTACCTATTCCTGCGGTGCGGCTACCATCGGGGTCATTTTTGATAAACCGGGAGATGGAAAACGCACCGGCACTGCCGGCTGGTACAACACCGCCGCATTTGAAGAATTCGCCCACGCAGACGGCTATTATGCCAAAACGATAAATGGGGACGCCTATTCCAAAGAGATAAAAGAACAGGCCATTGCGCTTATCAAACAGGATCTGGGCAAGGTGGATATGGTGGTGTACAGCCTGGCGGCTCCGCGCAGGACAGCCCTGGACGGTACCGTCTACACCTCCGTCCTCAAAACAACTGGAGAAGCCTATACCAACAAGACCATTGATCTGAAAACCAAGAAAATTTCCAAAATCACCATTGAACCTGCAACCGAGCAGGAAATTGAACATACTGTCAAAGTCATGGGCGGAGAAGATTGGAAAGACTGGATTTTGGCGCTCAAGACGGCAGATGTCCTGGAAGAGGGCGCCGTTACCGTTGCCTATTCCTATATTGGGCCTGAACTCACCCATCCAATGTACTACGATGGTTCCATCGGCAGGGCCAAAGCGCATCTTTTGAAAACCGCCGGGGAAATTTCAGAGGAGATTCCCGGCGTCCGCGCCTACATTTCCGTCAACAAGGCCCTGGTTACCCAGTCCAGCGCCGCAATCCCCATTGTCCCGCTGTATATCTCTATCCTTTATAAAGTGATGAAAGAAGCGGGAACCCATGAAGGCTGTATGGAACAGATGTACCGCCTTTTCCATCAGAAACTCTTTGGCGGCAGCGTCCAGGCAGACAGTGAAAACCGCATCCGGATGGATGATCTCGAAATGCAGGAAGACATTCAGAAAAAAATTTCCTGCCTATGGGAAAAAATCAGCGATGAGAATCTGGACGAATGTGCGGATCTGGACGGATACTGGCATGATTTCTATGAACTGTTTGGATTTGATCTGCCCGGTGTGGATTATACAGCGGATGTCGATACCCAAGTGCCGATTGAAAGCATAAAATAACAAGCAAAGGCGGCTGGAACATCCAGCCGCCTTTTTCTTAAGATTTATCTTTTGGTTTGAAAATAAGGGCAACGACAAACGCAAAGAAAATCGAAGCCGCAATTCCGGCTGCCGCGGCCTTCACCCCTCCGGTCAAAGCCCCGAACAATCCCACTTCCTGGATGGCTTTGATTGCGCCGTCCGCGAGCAGGTATCCAAAGCCGACAATCGGTACGGAAGCCCCAGCTCCTGCCCATTCCACCAACGGACCGTAGACGCCGGCCGCCGTCAGGACAACCCCCGCTACCACAAAGGAGACCAGAATCCGCGCGGGCGTAAGTTTTGTCTTGTCAATCAAGATCTGTCCAACAGCGCAGATGATCCCTCCGATGAGAAACGCTTTCAGATAATCCATCTGTCATTCCCCCTTTGTCTCTTTGCACAGCTGTACCAGATGCGCGATCCCAGGAATGGATTCATTTTGCTGGACGCTCGTAGTACTCAGCAGGGCGCCTGTCGCAAGAAACAGGATGTTCTTTATGCTCCCCCGCTCCAGTTCCGGTAAAAGGTGCGTACACAGGACAGCAGCCGAACATCCGCAACCGGAACCTCCCGCATGGACATCCTGTTTGTTCCGGTCATAAAGCAACAGCCCGCAGTCCTGATGTTTCCCGCGTATATCCAGACCCTCTCTATCCAGCAGTTCATAGAGTAGTTCGCTGCCGACAGTCCCCAGATCCCCGGTATAGATCCCGTCAATCTCCTCCAGTTTCACCGAAGTATCTGTAAAAAAATGGGCAATGGTATCTGCGGCCGCAGGGGCCATGGCAGCGCCCATATTATTCTGATCTGTCACTCCGAGATCAATAATCCGCCCGGCGGTCACTGCTTTCACGGAAGTCTTTGCAGAATCCGGGTCGTTATCCAGAACAACCGCGCCTGCCGCCGTCGCCGTCCAGGTAAAAGGGGGGGGACGCTCCCCGCCATACTCCAGTGGGAAACGGAACTGCCTTTCCGCAGTACAGAAGTGGGAAGAAGTGGAGGCAAGACAGCGATCCGCCATGCGGCCTTCCAGCAGCATTGCAGCCAGGGAGATGGATTCGCTCATGGTGGAGCACGCCCCGTACAGGCCGAAAAACGGGATTCCCAAATCCCGGATGGAAAAACTGGAGCTGATGCACTGGTTGAGCAGATCGCCTGCAAAGATATAGTCCATATCCTCTTCTTTCATTTTAGCTTTATCCAGCGCACGCTGGCAGGCCTGCTTCTGCATGATGCTCTCCGCTTTTTCCCAGGTCTTTTGTCCGAAATAGGAATCGTCGTTCAGGATATCAAACCGATCCCCAAGCGGTCCTTCCCGTTCCATTTTGGAACCCACCGCAGCATATCCCTGAATATGCACTGGATTTTCCAGCGCAAGCGTATATCTTCCAAGCCGTTTGGCCATCAACATCCCCTCCTTTAATGCCATCCAAATAAAAAGGCCAGGATCCCATAGAGGATGGAAGCGGTAATTCCATATACCAAAACCGGCCCCGCAATCACAAACATTTTCGCACCAAGGCCAAGCACTAGACCCTCTGCCTTGAATTCCAGCGCAGGAGAAACTACTGCATTGGCAAAACCCGTAATCGGCACCAGCGTTCCAGCCCCGGCATGTTTTGCAATCCGGTCATATATATTCAGCCCTGTCAGCAGTGCTGATAAAAAGATCAGGGAAACCGACGTCATGGCCGTCGCGATTTCTTTCGGGATGTCTAAAAAAAGATAGAGATTTGTCAATGCCTGCCCCAATGTGCAGATGGCGCCTCCCACACAAAACGCCCAGATCAGGTTTTTCAGCCATGGAGAATTGGGACTGGCTTTTTTGGCAAGCGTATCATACTCTTTGGGAGACATGGACATAATTGTATCGTTCCTTTCCATTCAAACTGGTTTTACCGCTAGTTTGCCTTTAAATCCAGTAAAATATACGCAAAATTAGCATTGATTTCAAAAATAGGCTTTGCTATAATAAAAAAGGATATGCGGCATCGGCGGTATTTTCAGTCCCTTGCCGCTTTTGCCTGTTTAAATGCGTAATATGTATTTTTTACATATTTGATCCGATTAGTAAAATCAAATACCCATGCAATCAGCATGGCTCAAACAGAAATGGGGTTACTTACATGTCTGTCAAAGTAGTAGTCGGTGTCCAATGGGGCGATGAGGGAAAAGGAAAGATTATTGACATCCTCTCCTCCCGTGCAGATGTTGTTGTCCGCTCTCAGGGTGGAAACAATGCAGGGCATACGGTCCAAAGCGGAAATGAAGTCTATAAACTTCATCTAATCCCCTCCGGTATCCTGTATCCGAACACCCTGTGCCTGATCGGCGCCGGCGTGGTATTCGACCCCAAGGTTGTCCTCGGGGAAATCGACGGGCTGATGTCCCGCGGGATTGACTGTTCCAATCTCCGGATTGATCCGCGTGCACAGGTTATCCTGCCATGGCATATTGAACTTGACGGCCTGTCTGAAAAATTCCGCGGCGGTTCCGAAATCGGTACTACAAGGCGCGGAATCGGCCCCTGCTATATGGACAAAGCGGAGCGCTGCGGCCTGCGCATTTATGATTTGATTCATCCGGAAATTTTTGCAGAAAAGGCTCGTTCTACTGGGAAACTGAAAAACGCAATCATTGAAAAAGTCTACGGAGGCACTCCGATAGACATTGAAGCCATGATTGCCGAATATACAGAATACGGCAAACGCCTTGCTAAATACGTGGACGACGTCTCCGTCCTCACCTATGAGGCCTGCAAGGCTGGAAAATCCGTCCTGTTTGAAGGTGCACAGGGCACCCTGCTGGACATTGATTTCGGCACTTACCCGTTTGTCACCTCTTCCCATCCGCTTTCCGGCGGAGTATGCACCGGTTCCGGCGTCGGCCCGACCGTGATTGACGAGGTTATCGGCGTGGCAAAGGCCTACACCACCCGTGTCGGAAAAGGGCCATTCCCCACTGAGCTGTTTGATGAGGTCGGCGATGAAATCCGCAACCGCGGGCATGAATTCGGTACGACCACCGGCCGTCCTAGAAGAACCGGCTGGTTTGACAGTGTGATCTTGCGCCATGCTGTGCGCGTCAACGGATTGACCGCACTGTCCATCAATAAAATCGACACCCTTTCCGGGATTCACCCGCTGAAGGTCTGCACTGCTTATAAAAAGGCGGACGGCACCATCCTCAAGCACTACCCCGCAAGCCTGGAAGAACTCGCCGAGTGCGAACCGGTTTACGAGGAATTCGAGGGCTTTGACGGGGATCTCTCCCAGTGCAAATCCTTTGAAGAACTGCCGGAAAAATGCAGGGAATACCTTGCCGAGCTGGAGCGCCTGTGCGAATGCCCGATCAAAATGGTCGGCGTCGGCCCTGCCAGGGAGCAGAATCTGGAAAGGTAACCTTTTTTACGACAATTATTAAAAAGCGGGACGGCAGTTGCCGTCCCGCTTTTCGTTTTACTATAACCCAAGATATGCGAGTAGCTCCTCGGAAACCCGAGCATTGCGGTACATTTGGATACCTCTGCCCTCCTGCTGGGCAAGCCAGTTGTCTTTCTCTTTCCCGCTGAGCCGGAAATAAACCGAGTACAGGGGCTTTTCTCGGTATCGGTACTCCAAAAAATCGTACTTCTGCAAATATTCGTCTTTCCACTTCCTGTCTGTAGGCTCTATCTGCGGTTCCTGCACCTCAATTTGTACGCCGTGTTCATCATAGAGGATAGGGGCATTGCGCTGCTGGTTCAAACGGAAAATCTCTGCAAACTCCTCGCTGCCTTTGGCATAGGAAACCTGTCTTCCCTCATGATAGAAAAGAATTTCATCCGGTTCCTGGATGACACAGGTACTGGAATGCAGTTCCCCCTGAGAAAACCGATCCTCCCAGGACCAGATAGCCGGCACATCAGGCCGTTCTACACCAAGGGCATCCATCAACTCCACAGAGTAACCGGTAAAACCGTAAACCCCATCCTCCTGCTGCGCTACCCAGCGTTCCTGCTTTTCCATCTCCAGGCAGAAAAAGATCGGATAATAGGTGGACTGGTAGCGGTATTCCAGGACGTCCATTGTCCCCAGTTTTTCCCCGACTGCCGACCAGGCGGTCTGCAGAGCGTCCTCCGCCCCCCGGAACCCTGTCCCGACGCGCTGCTGATTCAAGCGGAAAATCTCAGTATACTGCGGTTCCCCTTTTCG
>CALDJI010000164.1 GCA_937901805.1 uncultured Clostridia bacterium
CCGGCAAAAATCCGGGGAAGGATTATTTATGAAAGTTTTTTTTGAAAAATTGCAGAAAAATCCTTACTTTTTTGTGAAACCGATTCCTTTACTTGATTTTTGCAGGTCCGTCAAGTATGATAAAAGAAATGGGGGAATGCGCGATGAAGCAGGATTTGCTGGTACTTGTGGAGAACCGGATGAAAACCTTTTCAAAAGGACAGAAACTGATTGCAAATTATATTATCCATCATTATGATAAGGCCGCATTTATGACGGCGTCCAAACTAGGGGCAACGGTTGGCGTCAGCGAATCTACGGTGGTTCGATTTGCAACGGAACTTGAATTTGACGGGTATCCTCAGCTTCAGCGCGCGCTGCAGGAGCTTATTCGAAATAAGCTCACCTCTGTACAGAGAATGGCGGTGACCAGCGATCGGATTGGGAACACAGACGTCCTCAGCCAGGTGCTGGGATCGGATATCGATAAAATCCGAAAAACGCTGGAGGAAACTTCGGCAGAGGATTTTTACAGTTCGGTGGAGGAAATTGTGCAGGCAAAAACCCTGTATCTGCTTGGGATACGCAGTGCAGCAGCTATTGCCCAGTTCATGAGTTTTTATCTGAATCTGATATTGCCAAGCGTCCGTCTGATTTCTGCCAATTCAGCCAGCGAGATGTTTGAACAGCTTTTGCGTATCGGACCGGGGGATATTCTGCTTTCCGCCAGCTTTCCACGCTATTCCAGCAGAACGGCCAAGGCAATGCTCTATGCGAAAAGCCGCGGAGCAAAGACGATTGCGCTCACAGATTCCCATTCGGCGCCAATCGCCCGCCATGCAGATTATGTTTTGCTTGCAAAAAGCGACATGGCTTCCTTTGTCGATTCGCTTGTCGCCCCGCTCAGCCTGGTCAATGCCTTAATTGTAGCGGTGGGTCTCAGCAGGAAAGTGGAAGTGGAAAAAACGTTCACCGAACTGGAGCACATCTGGGATCTCTATGAAGTGTATGAAAAGACGGAGGATACCCAACACTAATCTGAAAGGAATGGGGCAGAAAACCGGTTTTCTGTGCCTGTTTTCTATTGACAGGATGGATTTTATGGAAGAAAAAGTACCGTGTATTATTATCGGCGCAGGAGCAGCGGGGCTGATGGCGGCCGGCGGTCTTGCCGAACATGGCAAAAAGGCGGTGGTGCTGGAAAAAAACCACCATGCTGCAAGAAAATTACTGATTACTGGAAAAGGGCGCTGCAATTTAACCAATTGCTGTGACATTCCGGAATTTCTGGAAAATGTAGCTGCGGGAGGACGCTTTTTGTATAGTGCGCTCTCCCGTTTTTCCCCCTACGATACGATGGCCTTTTTTGAAAACCGGGATGTGGCGTTAAAAGTGGAGCGGGGACAGCGTGTTTTTCCGCAGTCGGATAAGGCGGCGGATATTGCGGACGCCCTGTTGCGTTATGCGCAGGGCGGAGATAACCGGATCTGGTATGATTGTGCAGTAAAGAGCCTGCTTTTTGAAAACGGAGCGGTTCAGGGAGTTGTCCTTGCGGACGGACAGAAGCTCTTTTCAAAAAATGTTCTTGTCTGTACCGGGGGAAAGTCGTATCCAGGGACAGGGTCTACCGGAGACGGATATCTGTTTGCAAAACAAGCAGGTCATCAGGTCAATCCCCCTGTCCCGTCTCTGATTCCTCTGGTGATCCGAGAATCTTTCTGCAAGGATGCTCAGGGTCTTTCCCTACGCAATGAAAAACAGGAAAGACGGTTTTTGCAGAGCTTGGTGAGATGCTGTTTACCCACTTTGGAGTATCCGGGCCGCTGGTGCTCAGTGCAAGCTGTCATATGCGTCCTATGGAACCAGGACGTTACCGTTTGTACTTGGATCTCAAGCCCGGATTGAATGAACAGCAGCTGGATGCCCGGCTGCAGAGGGATTTTGAAAAATACCATAACCGGGATTTTATCAATGCCCTTTCTGATTTATTGCCCAGGAAATTCATCGGCGTAATGGTTCATGAAAGCGGGATCCCGGGCGGGCAAAAGGTCAACCAGATTACAAAACAGCAAAGACAGGCATTTTGCCGTCTTCTCAAGGCGTTTCCCATGACGGTGGAGGGGATGCGTCCAATTCAGGAGGCCATCATCACTTCCGGCGGTGTGGAATTAAAAGAAATTCACCCGAAGACAATGGAATCAAAGCTGGCTCCCGGCCTGTATTTTGCAGGGGAAGTCCTGGATACGGACGCATATACCGGAGGATTTAACCTCCAGATTGCTTTTTCCACCGCGCGTGCAGCGGCAGACGCCATTGGGCAAACATGGTAAAAGGGATACTGAGAAGAATTTAACGGAAAAGAGGATATTATTTATGATTGCAGTGGCAATTGACGGCCCGTCCGGTGCGGGAAAGAGCACGATTGCAAAAGCCGCCGCAAAGCAGCTCGGCTTTATTTATGTGGATAC
>CALDJI010000165.1 GCA_937901805.1 uncultured Clostridia bacterium
GCTCATGCGCGGGGAATATGTGGAAGATCCCTTTGCAAGTACTTCGGTTTCCTCCAGTGCTTACCAGACAGAGGAGCCGGTTGAGGAAGAATCCGGAGAAGTCCCCCATTAAATCCTGAAGTTTGATTGATAAAATCCCTTTCCTCCATTTGGGGGAAAGGGATTTTCCTTAGATCGCGGATTGTTTGCGCAGATGGATGAGGTTTTAACGAATTTCTCTAAAAGCGGAAGAAAGGACTTCCGGGCGGGCGTTTTTTATTGTCTGGAGAGGGAGAAACGGGGGATTTTTGTGAACATGGACAGGTGCGATTCTCAGCGGAAAAACAGGGACGGGACAGGTCCGCGTCACCCAAAACTTGACAGTTCTTTTCGCTTGCGCGTATAATATGAAAATATGGGTGAAAAACAAGTAATGATTTTTGATCCTGCGGAAGAGCCGGGAGTGCGGGAAAACCATTCTGTTTCCTGCTTTGGCACAATGAAAAACCGACAGGGCGATTCCCCTCGCAGCAGGTTTTGAGGGGATAGGGAGGAAGTAATGGCAGATAAAAACAATACTCAGAAAAAAACGCAGGCCAGGCGTGCGAAAAAGGAATATGATAACGACAGTATCCAGATCCTGCGGGATGAAGAACGCGTCCGCAAACGTCCGGCTGTCATTTTTGGTTCAGACGGGATAGAGGGATGCGAACATGCAGTCTTTGAAATTCTCTCCAACTCCATTGACGAGGCAAGAGAGGGCGCGGGTGATCGCATCATCATTACCCGATATCGCGATCATTCCGTGGAGATTGAAGATTTTGGGCGCGGGATCCCGGTGGACTTTAATGAGCGCGAGCAGCGGTATAACTGGGAACTTGTTTTCTGCGAACTGTACGCCGGCGGAAAATACAACACCAATGAAGGAGAGGGGTATGAATATTCCCTCGGCCTCAATGGCCTAGGCGCCTGTGCGACCCAATATGCTTCCGAATATTTTGACGTTCAGGTCTGCCGGGACGGATACCTCTATACCCTGCATTTTGAAAAGGGAAAGAACGTCGGCGGACTGAAAAAAGAACCAACTAGGCGCCGTCAGACAGGAACAAAGCAGCGCTGGCGCCCGGATCTGGAGGTCTTTACGGATATTGCCATCCCATTGGAATTCTATGAGGATATGCTCAAACGTCAGGCCGTGGTCAATGCGGGTTTGGTGTTTGAATTTCGCAATGAAACAGAAAATGGATTTGAGACAAAGGAGTTTGTCTACCAAAACGGTATTTCCGACTATGTCCGGGAAATTGCCGGAGAAAATGCTCTGACTTCTGTGCGGACGCTCAGCGATGAACAGCGAGGCAGGGATCGAGAGGATAAACCGGAATATAAAGTAAAACTGAATGTGGCTTTTTGTTTTTCAAACCGGGAAAAACGTTTGGAATATTACCACAATTCCAGTTTTCTGGAACATGGAGGTTCTCCGGAGCGTGCCGTGCGCGCAGCATTTGTCTTTTCGATTGACCAGTATCTCAAGCAGACAGGGAAATATCTGAAAAACGAGGGGAAGATCTCTTTTCAGGATGTAGAGGACTGCCTGATCCTGGTATCCTCTTCTTTTTCCACACAGACTTCCTATGAAAACCAGACCAAAAAGGCGATTACCAATAAATTTATCTATGAGGCGATGAATTCTTTTCTGCGCCATTCTCTGGAAGTATATTTCATTGAAAACCCAGATGAAGCAAACAAAATTGCAGAACAGGTGATCATCAACAAGCGCAGCCGGGAAAATGCAGAAAAAACCAGGCTGAACCTGAAAAAGAAATTGGCTGGGACTGTGGATTTTGCAAACCGCGTGCAGAAATTTGTCGACTGCCGGACAAAGGATATTTCCCGCAGAGAGGTGTATATTGTGGAGGGAGATTCTGCGCTTGGCGCCTGCAAGCTCGGAAGGGATTCCGAGTTCCAGGCAATTATCCCAGTGCGTGGAAAGATCCTGAACTGCCTGAAGGCGGAATATGACAAGATCTTCAAAAATGAGATCATCACGGATTTGGTGAAGGTGCTCGGCTGCGGGGTAGAAGTTAAGACAAAAGCGAATAAGGAGCTTTCTACTTTTGATATCAATGGGCTGCGCTGGAATAAGGTGGTGATCTGTACGGATGCGGACTTTGATGGTTTCCAGATCCGTACTTTGATCCTGACCATGATCTACCGATTAATGCCAACTTTGATTGAGCGCGGTTATGTGTATATTGCAGAGTCCCCGTTATTTGAAATAACGACAAAGGAACGAACCTATTTTGCCTATACCGAAAAGGAAAAAAGCGAAATATTGAATAAAATTGGCACGACCAAATATACTATCCAGCGTTCGAAAGGGCTGGGGGAAAATGAACCGGATATGATGTGGCTGACAACGATGAATCCGGAGACAAGAAGGTTAATCCAGGTGACGATGGAGGACGCGCAGCAGGCGTTTTTCATGTTTGACGTTTTGATGGGTGATAATCTTTCTGGCAGAAAGGAATTTATTGCACAAAACGGAAATAAGTATTTGGAACTCATTGATGTATCCTGAGAAGCGCGCAAAAATGAGAGTTTGACGGAGGCAGTTTGATGGCAGCAAAAAGAGCAAAAAAAGAACCGACCGCAGCAAAACGAGTCAATATTAACGCTTATATTGCAGGTGCAGGCAGTGTTTTGCGCCAGTCGATTGACGATACGTTGGAGCAAAACTATATGCCTTATGCAATGAGTGTAATTTTGTCCCGCGCCATTCCGGAAATCGATGGGTTCAAGCCCTCCCACCGAAAACTGCTGTATACCATGTACAAAATGGGGCTGCTCGGTTCCACAAGGACAAAATCGGCCAATATTGTCGGACAGACCATGCGGCTCAATCCCCATGGAGATCAGACGATTTATGAGACAATGGTGCGTCTTTCCCGCGGATATGAGGCGCTGCTTCATCCTTATGTGGACAGCAAGGGGAATTTCGGAAAGGCCTATTCGCGGGATATGGCCTATGCGGCGTCCCGCTATACTGAGGCAAAATTGGAGGCTATCAGCGCGGAACTGTTCCGGGATATTGATAAGGACACGGTAGACTTTGTGGATAACTATGACAACACAATGAAAGAGCCCGCTCTGCTTCCGGCGACATTTCCCTCCATCCTGGTCAATTCCAATGTGGGGATTGCGGTCGGGATGGCGAGTTCCATTTGTCCATTTAACCTGAGTGAAGTGTGTGAAACTACCATCGCCTTGCTGAAAAATCCGGAGCATGTGATTGCCGATACACTGAAAGCCCCTGATTTCCCGGGCGGCGGGACGATTTTATATAATTCAAAAGAACTGGATAAAATTTATGAGACCGGACGTGGCGGTATTAAGGTGCGCTGCCGGTATAACTATGATAAATCCCAAAACTGTATTGAAATTACCGAGATTCCCCCCACCACCACGGTAGAGGCGATCATGGATAAGGTGCTGGATTTGATGAAAGCGGGAAAAATCCGGGAAATTTCCGATATGAGAGATGAGACGGATCTTGCCGGATTAAAAGTGACCATTGATTTAAAACGTGGGATCGATCCGGAAAAGCTGATGCAGAAACTCTATCGGCTGACTCCTTTGGAAGATACTTTTTCCTGCAATTTTAATGTGCTGATCGATGGATATCCGATGGTGCTTGGGATCCGTAAACTGCTGGGGCATTGGATCCGGTTCCGCAAGGAATGCGTTGTGCGCCGTACCTGCTTTGATTTGAAAAAGAAACAGGAAAAGCTGCATTTGCTTAAAGGGCTTGCCAAAATCCTGCTTGATATTGACAAGGCGATTGCCATTATCCGTCAGACGGAAGAGGAAAATGAGGTTATCTCCAATTTGATGATTGGATTTGGGATTGATGAGATCCAGGCGGAGTATGTTGCGGAAATCAAACTGCGTCACCTCAACCGGGAATATATCCTCAAACGGACGCAGGAGACCGAAAACCTGGAAAAAGAAATCGCGCAGATGGAGGAAATTTTAGGCAGCGATAAAAAAATCAGCGCGATTGTGATTGCAGAACTAAAGGAAGTCAGTAAAAAATACGGGCAGCCGAGAAGAAGCTTAATTGCGGATTTCAGCGCTGAAGAAGTTGCGGAGGAAGAAGAGGAAATCCCGGATTATCCGGTTCATGTATTCCTATCAAGGGAAGGGTATTTTAAAAAGATTACGCCGCAGTCCCTGCGGATGAGTTCGGAACACAAACTCAAGCAGGGCGACGAACTGTGCATGTCGCTGGAATCTACCAACAATACGGAGCTTCTGGTGTTTACCAATCTCCATCAGGTGTATAAAGCGCGCCTGAGTGATTTTGAGGATTCCAAAGCAAGTGTTTTAGGCGATTATCTTCCGGCAAAACTGGGGATGGAAGAAGGGGAATCCGTCGTCTCCATTGCTTTGACCAAAGATTACTCCGGTTATATGCTGTTTGTATTCCGCGGGGGACGGATAGCAAAAGTTCCGCTTTCCTCTTACCAGACCAAGACGCGGCGTAAAAAATTGATGAATGCCTACTGTTCCAAATTGGAACTTTGTAAAATGCTGGCATTGGCAGAGGATACCGAGATTCTGCTGACGCTGTCCAATGGGCGCGTTTTGGCATTTTCTACCGTACAGCTGGTACCGAAACTGGCAAAAGATACGCAAGGCCTTGTTGTAGCGTCGCTAAAGGGAAAAGCGGTGGTCTCTGATGCACAGCCGTTTGACGAAACGCTTTACAAAAATGCGGAGCGCATCCGGGCAAAGTTTCTGCCGTCAGCTGGGGTGATCCCCAAAGAGGCCCAGGATATTCAGTTGAAACTGGAATAGAATAAAAACTGAAAACCCCCTATGGAAAATTTTCCATAGGGGGTTTTCAGGAGAATGAGAATGCAGGAGAATCTATTCGGAGGCGGCGCCGGAACTGCCGGAACGGCCATATTGGTTCCCGTTTCCAGATCCGTTTTTGTTTCCGTGCTGATAGCCGTTTCCCTGTCCGGGGCAACTCTGTGCCGGTTCAAAAGCATTGCTTCCTTCGCCGTCCTCAAGGGAATATTCTGCAATCAGATTTCGGATTTCCCGCATACTCAACTGCCGGATTTGCTCTACAGTATATGGGCAGCCAAGCGATTGGAGTTCTAAAAAAGCGCGGTATTTTCCAACGGAAATCCCGGATTCCCGGGCGGCCTGCTGTTCCTCTTTTGTTGCGGATTGACAAGTTACCTGCCGGACACGATTTTGCGCATAACTGGAAAAAGTGGTTTGAAGCTGTTTGCTTTTTTCCTCATTGCCGCAAACAACGGTGACACTCAGCAGGGAATCTTCCGTCAGGGATGAGGAGATTTCCTCATCGGAAAAGAGATCCTGTAACGCTTGCTGATAAGTTTTATGGCTCAGCGCAAGCTTTTGGGAAGGGTTGTCCGCATTCTCCGGATAACAGACGGCAGATACGACGCGATTAAGAGAATTGATTTTCAGTTCAATAGAGAGATCGCTGTCAATGCTCACCGCCGCAACTGGAGTAGTATAAAAAAGATATCCTCCGAACCCCAGAAATAGAAATATAAAACAACAGGCGGCAAATGCAAAACTGTGTCTTTTCACAACAGAATGCTGTTTTTTACCAGATTGATGCAGTTTTTGATATACTGCCTGCCTGGTATGGGTCTTTAGGGAATCCGATGCATGGATGGCGTCAAAAGCGTTGTAGATGTTATTGCTCAAATTCTTCCCCCCCTAACATTGGTCTGAGGATCTTTTTAGCGCGGGCCAGCAAAGTGTAGACAGTATTGACATTTTTATGCAGGATTTTGCCAATTTCGACGGCAGTATACTGTTCGTAGTAATATAGATAAATGACATCTTTGTATTTTGCCGGCAGCGACAGCACGGCAGAAAGTACGTCTGAAGATTCTTCATTGGTTTGGGCGGCAAATTCCTGAAGTTGCTCAAATGAAACAGTATGGCTGCGAAAAAAATTTTTCCGAAAGTCCTTACATGCATTGGCTGTGACACGGATTACCCATGCTTTTTCATGAGTTTCATTTTCAAACACAGTTTTAGTAGTAAGATATTTGAAAAAAACAGTTTGAAAAACATCCTCCGTATCAGCGGTGTTTTTTAAATACAGAACACAGATTCTACGCACAGTATCTGCATACTGCTCGATTGCCCTGACAATTTCCTGTTCGCTTCGCATAGTGTTTCCCCTGTTTCTGCTCGTTTTGATATCCCTTTTGTCCTCCCTGATATCCGGTGCCGTCTCTGGGCGGGATCCCGTTATTCGGGCAGTCTGGGTTTGGACAGGTAGAGTCCGCGTCCGCTGCGGAAGAAATGTCCGATGAAGAGGACTGGGCAGAATTTTCGTTCCTGCCTCCCTGATATCCGGTGCC
>CALDJI010000166.1 GCA_937901805.1 uncultured Clostridia bacterium
TAGCAGCTTTTGCGGTAGGTGCATTTCGGATTTTACCTTCATTAGGTAGAATTTCTTCATCATTAAATATCCTGACAAATGCAATACCTAATGTAGATGCATTATATCATCAGATCCTTGAAGCGGAGAAGTATGCTAAAATACAAAATATTCATAAAGAAGCAAGGAAGAAAACGACTGGATTATTAGAATTAATTTCAAGGAAAGAAGTAGGAGAAAAAGGAATATTATATGATGAAAAGGAAAAAATAAGATTTAAGAAAAATTTGGAATTAAAAAATATATATTTTAGTTATAAAAAAGAACTTGGAAATGTATTAGAAAATATATCATTAAGCATAAAAAAAGGAAGCTCAATTGCTTTTATTGGCACATCAGGATCTGGGAAATCGACATTGGTAGATATTTTATTAGGTTTACTTATTCCACAACAAGGAGAAATTTGTATGGATGGTTTGCAACTTAAAGAAATTCCAGAACAATGGGCTAAAATAGTGGGGTATGTGCCGCAATCAGTATTTTTATCAGCTGCAAGTATTATGGAGAATGTGGCATTTGGGGAAGATAAAGAGAATATTGATATTGAACGAGTTTGGGATGCACTGAGAAAGGCGGAGTTATTAGACTTTGTAAAAAAATTACCAAGGGGAATTGAAACTTATGTGGGAGATAGAGGCGTACAGATTTCAGGCGGTCAACGGCAAAGAATTGCGATTGCAAGGGCCTTATATCATCAGCCAGAAATTATGGTATTAGATGAAGCAACGTCAGCACTTGATAACGATACAGAGTCTGCAATTATGTCTGCAATTGATAATCTTCATGGACACGTAACATTGATTATAGTAGCGCATAGATTATCCACAGTAAAAAATTGTGATCTTATATATGAGGTAAGGGATAAAGGAATATTTGAGTGTAATAAGGATGAAATTTTACATAATATTTGAAGTTATTTTTATGAAGAAAAGAAAAATTGTATAATTTGTAAAAGCAGAAATGTTTTTTGGAGCAATTGTAGACTGACAAGATTAGAGTAATGGCCGGAGGCAGAAATGCCCCCGGCAAAAATTTTTAGATGCTTTTGTAAGTTATGATAATTTGTGGTATACTAAGTAAAATACTTTTTAGGAAAGTGATAGAATGAATTCTTTACGATATACTGAAATATTAAAAACGAAGATAAATGTTACAACGATGGGGGAGGCAGTAGCGTGGCTGGAGGAGCATCTGGAGGAACTGTCAGGAAAATATGTCTGTATTTCCAATGTCCATACGACAGTGACAGCTTACCGGGATGAAAAATACCGGGCAGTGCAGAATAGAAGCGTATTAAGTTTGCCTGACGGTAAGCCATTGTCGATCGTACAGCGGCATCGGGGGTATCAGAACGCAGAGAGAGTGCCGGGACCGGATCTGATGCCGGAAATTTTTGCTCTTTCGGAGAAAAAGGGGTATAGGCATTATTTTTATGGCAGCAAGCAGTCTACATTGGATGCACTCAAGGAGAAGTTGCTGGAAAAATATCCGAAGTTGAATATTGTCGGAATGTATTCGCCGCCGTTTCGTCCTTTGACAGAAGAAGAGGATAACGAGGCTGTGGAGCGTATCAACGCTGCAAAGCCCCATTTTATCTGGGTTGGTCTGGGAGCGCCCAAGCAGGAGTTTTGGATGGCAGAGCATGAAAACCGGGTACATGGGGTTATGCTTGGAGTGGGGGCAGGCTTTGATTTCCATGCAGGAACCATTAAGCGTGCACCGAAATGGATGCAGGAGCTTTGCATGGAATGGTTGTACCGGATCACTCAGGATCCCAAAAGACTTCTGTGGAGATATCTAGATACGAATTTTTCTTTTTTGTGGTATCTTTGGAAAGAAAAGCGCCTGAAAGGAAAAAGAAAAAATAAAAAGTCGCTGAAGATCGCAATGATCGGTCACAAGCGGATCCCTTCAAGGGAGGGCGGTGTGGAGATCGTAGTGGATGAGCTTTCAACAAGATATGTAAAGCTCGGACATCGGGTAGATGCTTATAATCGCTGCGGGACCCATGTATCTGGGAAAAAATTTGATGAAGCGCGCGGGAAAAGCTACAAAGGCGTCCGGCTGATCCAGATCCCGACCTTTAAAAACAGCGCGCTGAATGCTCCGGTATATGCGATGCTCGCTACATTTCGGGCGCTTTTCGGACGATATGATGTGGTACATTATCATGCGGAAGGTCCGTGTATGATGCTGTGGCTACCAAAGCTTTTGGGAAAGCATGTGGTGGCGACAATCCACGGGCTGGACTGGCAGCGTTCCAAATGGGAAGGGCTTGCGGTTAGGGTGCTGAAGTTTGGGGAGAAGATGGCGGCAAAGTATGCGGATGATGTAATTGTACTGTCCAGAAATGTACAGGGATATTTCGAGGAGACATATGGTCGGAAAACGGTATTTATTCCAAATGGTGTCAATCGCCCTGTTTTGAGAAAGCCTGAATTGATCTGCTCGGAATATGGTCTGCAAAAAGACGGTTATATTCTGTTTTTGGCAAGAATTGTTCCTGAGAAGGGACTGCATTATCTGATCGAGGCATATCGGCAGATTAAAACGGACAAGAGGCTGGTAATTGCCGGTGGGGACAGTCATTCCAAAGAATATATGGAGAAGATCCATGAGATGGCATCCAAAGACAGAAGAATTTTAATGACGGATTTTGTTCAAGGGCAGGTTTTGGAGGAATTATGCTCTAATGCTTATCTGTTTGTATTGCCTAGTGATGTGGAAGGAATGGCGGTCAGTCTTTTGGAAGCGATGAGTTATGGGAACTGCTGTCTTGTCAGTGATATTAAAGAAAATACAGAAGTGGTGGAAGAGCATGCGATAACCTTTCGTAAAGGGGACATTTCTGATTTACGTGAAAAATTGCAGGATTTGTTGGAAAACAAAGATAAAGTTGCGAAAATGAAGGATGAGAGTGCAGATTTTATATGTGGCAAGTATAATTGGGATAGAGTTGTGGAGGAAACGCTTCATCTTTATTGCGGAGCAGAGAATAAAGATAGAATGAGACATTTTATTGATAAGGATATGTAATAAATGAAGATTTTAATGGTCAATAAATTTTTGTATCCCAATGGCGGATCGGAAACCTATATTTTTGAAATCGGAAAACAGCTTGAAAAGCTTGGACATGAGGTTCAGTATTTTGGGATGGAGCATGAAGGGCGTATCGTAGGCAACCATGCGGAAAGCTATACGTCCGATATGGATTTTCACACAGGGAAGCTTTCCAAGCTGCTGTATCCGTTTAAAATCATCTATTCCACAGAGGCGAGAAAAAAGATCCGCAGAGTGTTGGAAGATTTTTGTCCGGATGCGGTACATCTGAATAATTTTAATTTTCAGCTGACGCCGTCGATTCTGTATGAAATCCGGGCTTTTGAAAAGAAATGCGGGCATAAGATACGGATCGTATTTACCGCGCATGATTATCAGATTGTCTGTCCGAACCACCTTTTGATGAAGCCGGATAAAAGCCTGTGCAGCGAATGTCTGGATGGTCATCCGGGACATTGTATGAAATATGGCTGTATCCATGGCTCGCGCGCAAAAAGCGCAGTCGGAAGTCTGGAGGGTTGGCTGTATCGAAGGCTTCATGCGTACCGGATGATCGACACAGTCATTTGTCCCAGCGCGTTTATGGAGCAGAAGCTGTCGGCGCATCCGGATTTGCGGGGAAAGACAGTCGTAATGTATAATTTTGTAGAGCTGCTTTCGGAAGAAATATTTGAGAAGCAGGATTATGTATTATATTTTGGACGTTATTGCGAAGAAAAAGGAACGCCGACATTGCTGGAGGTATGCCGGAAGCTTCCGGAGATCCCGTTTGTATTTGCCGGAGGCGGTCCCTTAAAAGAGGATGTTTCTCAGGTCAAAAATATAACGGACAGGGGATTTTTAAAAGGGAAAGAGCTTGCAGAAACGATTGGCGCAGCCCGGTTTTTTGTATTTCC
>CALDJI010000167.1 GCA_937901805.1 uncultured Clostridia bacterium
CTCCAGCCAAAGCCCCGGGATCATTCCCTTTTCCCGGATATAGGACAATACCTTACCGATACCATCCGGCCACCGTTTTTCTGCCGGCTCCCATTCCCCAACTCTTGACCACCAAGAGCCGTTTGCATACCAGCCCGCATCAATCGTGTAATACTCGCAGCCAATCTCCGCAGCAGCGTCGATCAGCGGATACTCCTTTTCTGCTGTCGGATCCCCTCCCAGACAATTCATAAAATCATTAAAAATAACCGGCAGCTTCTCATTGTCCTGATTTTTACGACGGACAAATCTGCGCCATGAAGTCATTCTCGCCGCCGCATCCTCAAATCCTATGTCCGTCGGCGCAACTGCAACCGTCACACTTTCAAAGCTTTCCCCCGGTTTTAAGCTTTTGTACCAATGATTTTCATTTTCTGTCGGTCCGGACAGCTGGAGATATATCTGATTCCGGCTATCCCCTATCTCCCAGTGCCATGAACCATTATGAACAATTGAAAAATACCAGCCGTTTTGCGATACCTGATCTTCCACATATCCCATAGGCAAAAATTCCGAGGAAGTCCATGTTCCCGTTGCAGAATAAGAAATCCGTTTTGTGGAATAATCAAATACCCGATACATTCCCAGCTCCGGCAGCGTAAAGCGTTTCCACTGAAACTCCCCATACCAGCTGTTGGAGGGTACCATTACAAAGGCGGACTCATCCCATGGACAATCGGACTGCTTTGTCAATCCATTCAGGCAAAAGGAAGACAGATAGGTAAGCCCCACCGCCTCTCTCCCCCGGTTTTCTACTACCGTTTTACTTTCCAGAACTCCCGTTTTTCCCGCAAACTGCAAAATGCTCTTTGCCATAAGCCCGGTTTCCGAATCTGTCTGTATTACGGTAATACAACGCCCCCTGTCATTGCATTCATCTGACAGCCCTTCAAACTTCAGCCGTCTTCCCGGCAGCGTTCCCGTATATTTACTGCCATGATGATCGTCCTGATCTTCCCCCGCCGCTTCAATTTCAATCAGCCGATACCCGCTTTTTTCCTTTTCCGGAATTGTCCCCTTCCGAAAAGGTTTTCTCTGGCAATGCAGAAAAAATACCTCGCCCTCATCCGAAACTTCCAATACAAGAAAAACTCCGCTTTCCTCGATCTCGTATATCCGACTCATTTCCCTTGTCCCTCCCAAATTGCCACCGGTTCTCCGATTACTTTTGACATGATAATTGTTTTTGCTGCGCTTTCCAAAACCTCCATTTTCTCAAACGCATCTGTTAAATTCTTTCCTATCGTCAGCGCTCCGTGGTTTTGCAGCAGGATTGCATCATTTCCTTCTGCTTTTTCCCTTACCTTTTCTGCCAATGCAGTGCTGCCCGGAGCAGCATATCCTGCAAGCGTAATTCCATGGAGCATTACCTGCGTCTCTATCAGGTACTGATCCGGAATGGTCTTTCCCGCCATTGCAAAAGCTGTTGCAAAAACAGGATGCGTATGTACGATTGCACCTGCTTCCGGACGTTTTTCATAAATCGCCCGATGCATCGGATATTCCTTGCTTGCCCTGCCGTGCCCCTCCAGCACATTCC
>CALDJI010000168.1 GCA_937901805.1 uncultured Clostridia bacterium
GGCATCAGGGTGGTTTCATCGTCCTTATCCTTCAGAAGCCCGCGGACATCCGTCATCAGGATGACATTTTCCGCATGGAGGGCGGCGGCAATATTTGCTGCCGCCGTATCTGCGTTGATATTGTAGACGTTCCCTTTTTCGTCGCATCCGACTGTGGCGATGACCGGAATATACCCGTTATTCAGGGAATCGGTGATAATCTGAGTATCGATATCCACAATATCCCCGACAAAACCGAGATCCTCCCCTGCGTCATGCTTTTTACAGGTAAACCTCCCGGCGTCCATCCCGCACAGGCCGATTGCCTTCCCGCCGTGCTTTTTGAGCAGAGCGACCAGACTTTTATTGACTTTGCCGGCAAGCACCATCTGCACAATCTCCGCAGTTTCCGCATCCGTATAGCGCAGTCCTCCGACAAAACGGGATTCCTTTCCGATTTTTCTGAGCATCTCGTTGATTTCCGGACCGCCGCCATGTACCAGTACCACTTTAATCCCGACCAGGGACAGCAGCACCAAATCGCTCATGACCGCCTGCTTGAGTTCCTCGCTTTTCATGGCGTTGCCGCCGTATTTGATCACGACCACTTTGTTGTAGTATTTCTGAATATAAGGCAGCGACTGCGCCAGCACCTTCGCCTTGTCGCTGTAGGAAATCTCCTTATCCATGCCAATCCCCTCCGATGTTATGTCCGGTAATCCCCGTTGATTTTCACATAGTCATAGGTCAGATCGCAGCCGTAGGCGGTCTTTTCGCACCTGCCGCTGTTGAGATTGACGTCAATGACAATTTCTTCTTCGAGCAGGATCTGCTTTGCAAGCCCTTCGTCAAACGCGACGCCCGCTCCGTTTTTGCAGACAAGAATCCGTCCCGCTTTGCTCCGGAAGGCGACGTCCACTTTCTGTACGTCCACATCTGTTTTCGCATAGCCGATCGCGCACAGGACGCGGCCCCAGTTGGCATCCGCTCCAAAAACGGCGGCCTTGGTCAGATTGGACATGACGATGGATTTTGCCACAATTTTCGCCTGTTCTTCGCTGGACGCCCCATGGACTTTGCACTCAATAAGTTTCGTCGCGCCTTCGCCGTCCTTTGCCATCATACGGGCAAGATAGGTGCAGACCCCCATCAGCGCGCAGTAAAACGCCTGATAGCCCGCGCTGTCTTTGTCCTTGATCTTCGGGTTTTCCGCAAGGCCGGAAGCCAGGATGCTGACCATATCGTTGGTGGAGGTGTCCCCATCCACGCTGACCATGTTAAAGGTATCCTGAACCGCATCGGACAACGCCTGTCTGAGCAGGGATTTTTTGATGTTCACGTCCGTGGTGAGAAAGCCGAGCATGGTCGCCATATTCGGATGGATCATGCCCGATCCCTTGGAAATACCGGCAATCCGGCAGGGCGTCCCCTCTACGGAAAATTCCACCGCGATTTCCTTAATCCGGGTATCCGTGGTCATGATAGCCTGCGCCGCATCGGTGCTGCCGTCCGCGCTCAATGCCGCGGCAAGCTGCCCGGCGTGGGAAGCAATCGGTTCGATGGGAAGCGTCTGCCCGATCACCCCGGTGGAAGCGACGATCACATCCTGCGCGGAAATCCCCAGTTCCTTCGCCGCAAGGGAGCACATCTGCTCCGCCTTTTGGACGCCGTCCGCATTACAGGTATTGGCATTGCCGGAATTGACAATGACCGCCTGCGCATGCCCGTCTTCCAGATGGGCTTTTGTCACGGTGATCGGCGCGCCCTTGACCTTGTTGGTGGTATAGACTGCGGCTGCCTTGCAGGGGACGCTGCTGTAAATGAGCGCCAGATCCTTTTTCGGGTTGTTCGGCTTGATCCCACAGTGGATCCCCGCCGCCGTAAAGCCGAGCGGCGCGCAAATCCCGCCGTTTATTTTCTGAAATTCCATATTGGCTTCCTCCCCTGCTAAATTGCGGGCGGCACCAGATGAAGCCCGCAGCCCTCTTCCAGCCCGCATTTGAGGTTCATATTCTGGATTGCCTGTCCCGCCGCCCCCTTGACCATATTATCAATCGCAGAGACGACAATCAGTTTCTTTGTCCGCTCATCCACAAAAATGCCGACGTCGCAGTAATTGGAGTAACGGACATTTTTCAGGTTCGGGACATCCCCGAGTTTGAGCACACGGACAAACTCCTTGCCCTCATACGCCTGCTGGTAGAACCGGTGGATTTCCTGCGCGGAAATCTCCTTTTCCAAATCCGCATAGATGGTGGAGACAATCCCACGGTTGACCGGAAGCAGATGAGGCACAAAGGTAACCGTAAGTGTTTCGCCCGCCAGTTCGGAGAGCATCTGCTCAATTTCCGGAGTATGGCGGTGGGCGCCGACCTTATAGGGGGCGAACGCCTCATTGCATTCCGGGTAATGGGTATTCTGAGTCAGTCCCCTGCCGGCGCCGGTGACACCCGACTTGGAATCGATGACAATGCCCTTTGTTGAAATCAGGCCGTTTTTCAGCGCCGGGGCAAGGCCGATGGCAACGCTGGTGGGATAGCAGCCCGGATTTGCGACAAGCCTTGCATTTCTCACCTGATCCCT
>CALDJI010000169.1 GCA_937901805.1 uncultured Clostridia bacterium
TTGATTGATTGAGTAAACCGACTATCCGGTTCCAAAGCAGGCAGGCCGAATGTCAGCTCTTCCTGTTATATTTTCATAGGGAATATAACGAAGGCGGTCACAAAAAAGTATACTTTGTATACTTTTTAAAACTTTTCAGACAGATGTGATCTATGTATAAATTATAAGCGATTATTTTGTTTTTTTCAATAGAAAGCTGATAATTTGTGCAGTTTATGGGATTTTTTTCCTTTTTGTAAAGGTATACCTTTACAAAATATCCTGAATTTTACTAAAAAAATTTCAATAAAAAACCGGAACCGGGAGTGGTTCCGGTTTTTTATTTTGATGGCACTTCGAACGGTTCTATTTGTGGACAAAGCCCCATAAATATAGAACAATCCTAGAAAAAAGGGGTAAAAGAAAATGACGGAACGCAAAAGAAATCCTTTCGAGCAGGCAGTCGGCAGTCTTCCAGGAAAATGGGGGGAGCGGTTTCAATTTCTTCCTCAGAATTTAAAGGAACGTATAACAGAAATCCGTTTCCGAACCGGCCGTCCGCTTTGTCTTTGCACGGGTATGCAAAACTATTATATGACCTCCATGTCGACCGTAACCGAAATTCTGGACAACCGATGCCTTTCCCTTACCAAACGGGAGATGGAAGAACTGGTTCTCCATCTGTGCGGATATTCTCTGCACAGTCACCAGGAAGATATGGCCAGAGGGTTTCTCACCGTCAAAGGAGGGCACCGTGCCGGACTGAGCGGAAGCGCGGTGGTACAAGATGGAAAACTCACTTCTGTCAAGCAGATATCTTCTGTTAATTTGCGTATTGCCAGGGAGATCAAAGGCTGCGCACAGGATTTTGTCCGACGTGTCTATATTGACGGTCCGCAGAACGTATTGGTTGCGGGCAGCCCGGCAAGCGGAAAAACAACTCTGATCCGGGACGCGGTTCGGCTGCTGGCGAAAACCTACCAGGTTGCAGTCATTGACGAACGGGGGGAGATTGCTTCCAGCATATACGGGACGCCTCAGAATGACATTGGACCTTTGACAGACGTCCTGGATGGATACCCGAAAGCACAGGGAATTCTCTCCGCCATACGTTCCCTGTCCCCGGATTTTATTGTATGTGATGAAATCGGAAGTGATTCGGATATTGCCGCAGTGAAAACAGGGACAAACAGTGGTGTTCATCTTCTGGCTACCATCCATGCTGCTGATTTTGATGAATTGCTGAAAAAGCCGCTGATTCAGGAATTAATCTGCAGCGGAGCAATTGATCAGATCGTGTTTTTGAAATCCCGTCAGTCGCCTGGAAAAATTGAAAAAATCATAAAGGTGGGAAAAGAGTATGCTCAAATGGATGGGATGCATCCTGATTGTCGTCTCCTGTACGGCGTTCGGCCTGATTCAGTCGGCTCTGCTGCAAAAACGTGTCCGGGTACTGCAAACAGCGGTTTTACTGACTGATGAGATCGGTAACCATATCCGCTATCTTTCCAGTACTCTGGAAGAATTGATAGAAACACTGTGCAGGCAGGAAAGATATCAGGTATTTTCTTTCCTTCCGGAGTTGAGAGAAAAATTGAAACAGGGAGTTTCCTATCCGGATGCCTGTCGGCAGGTGTTTTTACGGTGGACATTTCCCGGGGCGTCTAAAGAGGATTCCCGTGTGCTTGAGGATTTATTCCGCGTACTCGGAACAACAGACGCGGAAGGACAGCTTAGCCTGTTGGCAGATTATCACTGCTCTTTTGAAGACATGGAAAGAGCGGCGCAGATAAGAGCTGAAAAGTATGGCAGCTTGTATCGAACTTCAGGGATGTTAGCGGGGGCTTTGGTAGTCATTTTAATTCTTTAAAAGAATACAGGGGAGGAAAAAGGATATGGACGTGGATTTGATTTTTAAAATTGCTGCAATTGGGATTATTGTGGCGGTGTTAAATCAGGTGCTGATTCGTTCCGGGCGGGAGGAGCAGGCAATGATGACCACTCTGGCAGGTTTAATTGTGGTTTTAATGATGATTGTGGGGGAAATCAGCACCCTGTTCTCCACCATCAAATCAGTTTTTGGGTTATAGGTTATGAAAATTGCAGCGATCATTGGGATTGCCCTTATAGCCATGATTTTATGTGTACTTTTAAAGGGATACCGGCCGGAATATTCCGTTTTTTTAAGCCTGACGGCGGGAATTCTCATTTTACTGATGGCGCTCGACGCCTTGACTCCCATGATGGGGACGCTCTCCAGACTGATTGAACTTTCCGGTCAGGGGCGAGAGGCTTTTTCCATACTTCTTAAGGCTTTGGGAGTGTGTTTTATTACACAGCTTGCTTCCGATGCCTGCCGGGATGCTGGGGAAGGGGCAATTGCCTCGAAAGTGGAACTGGCTGGGAAAGTGGTCATCCTTTTGCTGGCAATGCCCCTGTTTGAACAGATTATCGGTGTGGCAACTTCCCTGATGACAGTATAAAAACGGACGAAAAAAGAGGAAAGAATATGAAACGGTTCCTTTGTACAGTGGTAATGTTGTTGTTCGTTTTCTGCTTCTGTCCTGTTTTTGCGCAGGAGACGGGAGAAAATGGACAGGATTATACAGAGCAATACAGGGAAATCCTTCAGTCCAGCGGAGCGGGAGATCTGATGGAAGATGCTCCGGATCGGACTCGGGAGCTATTGGAAGAATACGGGATTTCCAGCCTGGATCCACAGAGTATCCTGAGTTTAAAACCGGGAGATCTGGTGAACTTGCTGTGGAATTTGTTTGTTGAACAGCTGAAAGCGCCGCTTCGGACTATCAGCTGTGTGCTGGCGGTAGTGATATTGTGCGCACTTTTGGAAAATATGCAGGGCGCCTTTGCACAGTCTACCATGCGCGGGGTATTTTCCGTCGTATCCACGCTATGTATTGCAGGGATTGTTGTGGCGCCTGTGACAAAATGTATTATGGAATGCGTTAGTACCATTGAGAGTATCTGCAATTTTATGCTCTGTTTTATTCCGGTTATGACCACGGTGATGACTGCTTCCGGGCAACCGGTAACGGCAGGGGCTTATAACCTGTTTCTGTTTGGAGCCTGTGAGGTCATTGCCAAAATTGCGGCGAGCACCCTGGTGCCTCTGCTCGGTATGTACTTGGCGCTGTGTCTGGTAGGCTCCGTTTCAGCAAATTTAAAAATTTCTCCGATTTCTTCTTCCCTAAAAAGTATTATGAGCTGGGCGCTTGGTTTTTTAATCACTCTTTTTGTTGGAATGCTTTCCTTGCAATCACTGGTTTCCATCAGTACAGATACCGTGACAATGAAAGCGACTAAATTTGTAGTCAGTAATCTGGTACCTGTGGTTGGCGGTGCGCTTTCGGATGCGCTGGGTTCGGTACAGGCATGTATGAAGGTGATAAAATCCACAGTTGGAGCGTTTGGAATCATCACAGCGCTGCTGACCTTTCTGCCCTCCCTGATTCAGGTTGTACTGTGGATTGGCGCAGTCAAACTGGGCGCCTTGTTTTCCGGGATGCTTGGGGTAGAACGAGCCGGAAAGCTTCTGGATTCCGTGTCCTCTGCCCTTGGCCTCCTCTTTGCAATGATTCTCTGCTTTGGATTATTTTTGACGGTGACAACTACCTTTATGATGGTGCTGGGGAGTTCAATATGATGGAAGGAATTAAAAATTGGATCATTGTCCTGATGGTTTCGGCTGTAGTGGGGGAAATCCTGCTGATGGTCGCTCCGCAGGGGAATGTCACGAAAATTTTAAAAGTTGCAGTCAGTGTGTTTTTTTTAGGGTGGTTCCTTGGCCCGTTTGCCGCTTTGGGAAATGGCGATCTGGAAAAAATATCTTTTGATTATCACAATGAAGTGAATTCCAATTCCGCTGTATTAGATGAGACAATGCAGCAGCAGACATTGGAAGAATTTGAAAGAAATATTGTACAGATAGCCGCTGTGAATTTAAGGGACTTGGAAATTTCCCCGCAAAAAATTGAAACGGAGATTAATATGCAGGAAGATCACAGCATACAAATTGATTGTATCCATATTTGGCTGGACAGCTCCTTTCAATCAAAAGAGCAGGCGATGGAAAGCCAGCTGCACCGCGTATTTGGGTATAAGACCGAGTTTTTGTTCTACTATGAAGAAAGTTAATGCAAAGGAGGGATCAAAATGGTTGATTCGAAAAATTTAAGGGGGAAAGCAAAATCTTTTTTCCAAAATGATAAAAAGGTGAAGATTCTCACTGCAATCCTCATTGCAGGAATTGTCTTGATTGCACTTTCAGAATTTTGGCCGTCCGGACAGAAAAAAAGCAAGGTGGTTTCTTCCAGTGAGGAACAGACGTCGCAGCGGTATACACAGGAGCTGGAGGAAAAAATCATGGGAATCGTCGGCAGTATTCGGGGAGTAGGGGATTTAAAAGTACTGGTTACGCTGGAATCTTCAGAGGAAACCGTCTATGCGCAGGAGACGAAAACCAGTGTGGACTCGACCAAAGATGTTATGAGTGAAAATGGAAAAACCCAACGAAAAGAATCCACCGAACAAAAATACCTTTTAGTAGAGGGAGAAGATGGGAAAAAACAGGCGCTCATAAAAACAACAAAAGAACCTGAAGTAAAGGGGATTGTCATTGTCTGCGAAGGGGGTGACAGCACAGCGGTGAAAGCGGAGGTAATTAATGCGGTCACAACAGCGCTTGATATCTCTTCCTCAAGAGTGTGTGTGACAAAAATAGATTCTGGTTTGACAGAAAAATCATAAGGAGGCATTTGAGATGATAGTGGGAAAAAGACAGATTATCCTTGCGGCATTGGTGTTGGCTTTGGGAACAGCTGTGGCCTTGAACTGGAAATTTGCATCGGATGACTTTACTCTTTCTCAGGAAGTAGGAAAAAATTATGGAGATGCACAGTATGTCGAAAATAATACCGACGCCGATGAGTCCCCTGCGGATGACGGCGATTATTTT
>CALDJI010000170.1 GCA_937901805.1 uncultured Clostridia bacterium
GCGCGGCGCCGAGGGCGCCAAGTCCCAAGCCGATACAGCCGAGAATGATGT
The DNA here is from genome assembly GCA_937901805.1 of uncultured Clostridia bacterium. Classification (GTDB taxonomy): domain Bacteria; phylum Bacillota; class Clostridia; order Oscillospirales; family Ruminococcaceae; genus Pseudoruminococcus_B. The sequence goes on from CALDJI010000170.1 coordinate 52, forward strand.
AAATAATTTTCATTGGGTGTCCTCCATTCGTCGTTGTTCGCGTTTTGATTCTATCACATGGCGGATTGCCATGACCGGATGGTGAAACAGCATCCTTGGGCCGGAGTACCGCATAACCTTTCTGATTTTTTCCCGCATTTCAGGCCGATAGCAGTGGACCTTACAGTTGGAGCAGAATGTCTTGGTCTCCATAAAAGGACAGCGATCGCTGCGTTGGGGTGCATAATCTGCCAGGGCGGCGCAGTCAGGGCAGAGTGTATTTTTCGAGTGGTGGTTTTTCCGGCAGTACAGGGAGATCATCTCCCTGACCATTCGTTTTTCCCGTTCCCTCTTGCTTTGAATATCTTTTTTTGCCATCAACTGATTCTCCCCTGTTCTACAGATACCATGGTGTCGACAATTCCCATGGTGGATTCTCGGTGGGAGACAAGCAGAATGGTTCTATCTCCTCGTTCTTCTTTTAGAGATTTGAGAATGACCGCTTCATTCAGGCTGTCCAGATTGCTGGTTGGTTCATCCAGCAGCATCAGCGGAGCATCGTGCAGGAATGCACGGGCAAGGCCGAGGCGCTGGCGTTCTCCGCCGGAAAGCGTATCTCCCAATTCTCCGACCGGAGTGTCATAGCCTTTTGGCAAGGTCATAATAAAATCATGGATGGAAGCCTTTTTACAGGCTGTTTCCATTTCTTCTTTTGTGGCGTCAAGTTTGGCAATCCTCAGATTATTGGCAATGCTGTCGTGGAAAAGATGGGTATCTTGAGTGACAAAGCTCTCCATATCCCGAAGATTTGCTGTATTGATCTCCCGGATATCACTATCGGAGATCTGTACATGGCCGCCGGAAACATCCCAAAAGCGCATGAACAGCCGCAGGAGCGTGGATTTTCCGCTTCCGCTTTTCCCTGTAATTCCGAGAATCTGCCCTTTTTGAATCGAGAGATTCAAATGGGAAAGAATGGGCTGCGTGCCATAGGAAAAAGAGATATCCTCACAGCGGGCTCCAGTAAAGGAAACCGGTGCTTTCCCGCTGATTTCAGCAACCTGCGGGGTTTCCTCCAGAATATCAAGGACACGGTTTCCAGCAGCAAGGGTATTTTGCAGTGTACTGCCGAGATTTGCCAGTGCAATGACCGGACCGAAAGAACTCATCAGCGCAATCTGGGGAATCAGTATGCCGGAAAAATCAACGGCTCCGGAAAGGTAGAGCCAGCAGGCGGCGGCAAGCATGGCTAAATCAAAGAACAGGATGACCGTGTTCGTGAAAGCCGTTCCCTGTGCGGTACGTGTTTTCATACCCTCTTCGATGGAGAGCAGGTCTTTTGTCTGTTTTTCCAGTTTTTTCAGACGCTGTTTTCCCTGCCCGTACTGGATAATTTCACTGAGTCCGCGCAGGCTGTCCAGGACATAGCCGCTAAGCAGCCCGGCCTGCCGGCGGAATCGGTTTCCGGATGTCCCGTTTCTTCTGGAAATGAAAATGGGGAGCACAATTCCCACAGTCAGATATGCAGCCGCAGCCAGTATCCCCAGGATTGGATGAAAACTCCCCAGAAAGAAACTCATGATCAGGGACATGCAAAGTGCAATGGCAGCAGGGGAGATAGTGTGTGCATAAAATACCTCCAGCAGCTCAATATCAGAGGTGATCACGGCAATCAAATCGCCTTTGTCCCTGCCTTCCAGCTTTGCCGGACAGAGACGGCGCAGGGCGCGAAAAACTTTGTCACGGATGAGCGCAAGCAGTTTAAAAGCAATGAAATGGTTGCATGCCTGTTCCCCGTAGCGCAAGAATCCGCGGAGGACGGCAAATACTGCGACAAGCACAAAAAGTGCAGTCAAGGAAAGGGAAACCCCGTATCCCAGAATTTCCAACATAGCATATCCTCCAAGAATGGTCAAAAAGGTGGAACAGAGGAATCCGACTGTGCCAAGGAAAATAGCCAGTATCATAAAGGGGGCAAGAGGGCGAACCAAACCAATCAGTCGGCTCATAACCGTCCATGCGCTTCTCTGTTTCATGCTTTCACCTCTTTCTTGGAAATCTGTTCTAAAGTCTGCTGGTTTTCCCACAGGGTATGGTAGAGGCCCCGCTGTGTAAGCAGCTGTTCATGGGTTCCTTTGCCCACAATCTCTCCGTGATCCATCACATAGATGGTATCGGCGTCCGCTGCGTTTGCCAGCCGGTGGGAAATGAGGATTACGGTTTTTTCTTTTGCAAGGGAATGGATTTCCTCCATAATATCGTTTTCACTTTCCACATCAATGTTGGAAGTCGCCTCGTCAAAAATGTAGACCGGACTGTCGTGCAGCAATGCACGGGCAAGGGCAAGCCTTTGCCGCTGTCCGCCGGAAAAATTGGCCCCCTGCTCCTCAAGCGGCGTGTCCAGCCCCTGTTCGGATTGCAGGAATCCGTCCAGTTTGGTGCGCTTGAGAACGGACCAGAGCAAATTGTCGTCTGCATCTGGTCGTCCCATCAGGAGATTTTCTCGGACGGTTCCTTTGAACAGATAGCTGGAAAATCCGACATAGGTAATGGTTTGCATTAAGCTCTCGTCGGAAATCTCTGCGAGATCAAGCCCGCCAATCGTGACTACCCCCTGGTATCCGCGACGTTTTCCGGTTAAAATTGCGGCGACAGTGCTTTTTCCGCATCCGCTTTCTCCAACAATGGCGGTAAACTGGCCCTGCTTCATTTGCAGGGTTATCCCATGCAGGATTTCCCGTCCCGGTTCATAAGAAAAGCGGAGATTCTTGCAGCACATCGTACAGTCCCCGGTATTTGCAAAGAGTGTGCGCGGCGTTTCCTCTTCCAGATCCAAAAGCGCAAAGATTTTGTCACTTGCCGCCATGCCGTTCATTGCAATGTGGAAAAAGGAGCCGAGCTGACGCATGGGGAGAAAAAAGTCCGCAGAAAGAAGGATGATTGCAAAACAACCGCCGAAGGAGATCGTCCCCGCCTGAAATTCCAGCACGGCGAGGATTAATCCAAGCGCCGCGCCGCCGAATGCGACCAAATCCATAACGGTAATGGAATTGAGCTGCATTGTCAGGACTTTCATGGTGATTTTGCGGAATCTCTCTGATTCCCGGTTCATTTCCTCATTTTTAAACTCGTCTGCCTGGTAAATTTTCAGGGTAGTCAGGCCCTGAAGATTTTCCAGAAAGGTGTCTCCCAGGGTTGTGTACTGTCCCCAGTAGCGGGAGAGAAGCTTTTTGGCGAAGGTCTGTACAGCGGCAATGGCGGCGGGGATTAAGGGGACGCAGATGAGCAAAGCGGCTGCCGCCTTCAGGCTGATGGGCGCAAGAATCGCAAACAGGGTGATCGGAGCCAGCATGCTGTAAAAAAATTGGGGGAGATAGGCGCCGAAATAGGTTTCCAACTGTTCAATTCCCTCGGCGGAGATCTGTACAACCTCGGAAGTGGTAACGCGCTGGGAATAATTTGGACCTAACCGCAGTAATTTTTGATAGATTTTTCCGCGCAGGGCCTTCTTAATCAGACTTGAGGCCTGAAATCCCATTTTCCCGGCTCCCACAGTGCACAGCCATCGGATGATAATAGAGAGGATTCCGATTCCGACAGGGAGCAGCAGGGATCTTGCCGTCAATTGCCGGGCAGCCAGTCCCTGCAAAATCCATGCAAAGGAAAAAATCATTGCGACATTGCTTATCATACTCAGCCATTGGAATGCCACGTTTGCCGCAATATATTTTTTGCTGGCCGGAACAACCCCGATCAGGCGTTTGTTGATCATCATCCGTAAAACTCCTTTTTATAAAAGTTACCTTAAGCTAACTGGGACTTCACAAAAAACGGACCGATTGGTCCGTTGCGAGTGTCCATGTTTTCTATCTGTAGTTAGAATGTACTAACCACAGATAGAAGTTTAACGGGAATTGAACGGTTTGTCAATATTTTTGTGATAAGAGTTTTCGGATTGTTGTTTCTGGGGATGGAACAGTCGGCTGAAAGGCGGCGCCGTTTCCTTAAATCGGAGCAGGGAGATTATTTCTCCAACAGCCGGTTGGCTTTTCCGGATAAATGCGATATCATGATTTTATAAACGCACACTGCGTGAAAACTTTTTTGGATTTCTCTCTCAAAAAGTTCTAAATGGGAGGGAAAATATTTTTTTGCCAGAAGGAAAAGAGCGTGTATTTTTTCATCTTCTTCCAGAACGGGGGACACAGTGCCCATACCAATGCAGGATTCATAACCAACGGTGTAAGAGTCTTCTGGCATGGAAATTTTTCCTACACAGGAAAAACAGATTTGATTGTTTTGCGACAGGCAATCAATTTTCTGCCCCTTTTGTGCGCAGTGGAAATAAAGGTATCCGCCTTCCCGGACATGGCTGATGGGGACGGCATAGGGGGAACCGTCCGGATTTACCATGGAAATGGTAAGATATTCGCTCTGATCCAAGAGCTGCTCACAAAATTCCTTGGACATTTTCCGATCTTTTCTTCTAAGAACAGGGTGCATGAAACTTCCTCCTCAATTGTGGGGTTCTTGTTTTTATTATAGCAACTTCAGCGCTGAGTGCAAAGAAAAAAGGATTTTCCAGGACAATTCGGATTTGATTCCGTCTTTCTGAGTATAAGGCCTTATCAATCCACTGGAATGGGGAAATAAAATCATGAATTATAGCGAGAAACTCAAGTATGTGAAGCCGGTATCCCAAACAGGAAATCCGGCTGAACAGATAAAAAATCAAAAATCCGAAAAACCAAAAAAGTTTTCTTTTTTTCGGACGCTTTTTAAAAAAGAAACGTCTTTCTAAATGTAAGGCCTGAAATACATCATCTGATGGTGAAGAAAAAGAGAAATGGAGGAAATACCATGAGCACGATTAAAAATTTGCCAATCTGTGATTTGAGAGCCTGTACGGATGTCTCCGCAATCCAGGAAATTGAAGAGATTAAAAACGTTGCACTTTTGATTCTTCCGGAGGACGCCTCCCCAGAAGTGATGGCGGCCCTGACAAAAGTCGAAAAAAAGAATGTGGCTATGACCATGTCTTTGACGAAAGATCAGCAGGTGCACGTCTTAAACGGTAATGTGGAACTGACGGACGCCAATTTCTCAAAAGACGGGAACAGCATCGTCCTTGCAAATGGGAATGTCATTATCCGAAACCTTTCTCCGGAAACCAGAGGAGGTCTGATTGTCAACGGACTTACCTTAATCCACGAGAGCTTAAAGCAGCAGCTCGGCATTGAATTTCTGTCTGCCAACGGATTGACCCTTTTCCGGGATTTTTCCGACTGCAAAGCTTATGGAAATGAGTTGATCGCAGACGACGAGTTTTTCACCTATTTGCAGCCGAAAACGGTCCTTGTGGTTGGGAACTGCCTGAAATTGGAGGAAAACGTTCAGCTTGAAACATTAAAACAGCAGCAGCCCATGTTTATCGTTGGCGGCAACATCTATTGTCCGGCTCATCTAATGCCCTATCTGCGTGCGACTGCCCAGGTGGGGAATGAGATAAAAGCCTTGGAAGAATATGAAAAAGATAAAAACAAAGATGAAGATATGGAATGGATGTTTCAGTGATGGGAACCCCGCGGGAACTCTTTGACGGTTTGTATGAGCAGTATTTCCCGAGAGTGTATGCCTATTTCTCTCTTTGTTTTGGTTCTGACGCCGCGGAGGATCTTGCGCAGGCAACGTTTTTAAAACTGTGGGGGTTTCTCAGGCAGCCTGGACGGAAACTTCCGGATCATTTCCGGGCATGGATTTTTCGTGTAGCCGTCAATGTGAAAAATGATTACCTGCGGAAAAAACAGAGAAGCCCTCAGCAGGTGGAATATGAAGAAGCAGGACGGGGACAAATTCTGGAAATGGAGCACCGGACAGTGGAATCCCTGTCCGTAGAAATGGCATTTTCCAGGCGCTGCGCCCGGGAGAAAGGGAACTGTTGCTTTTTAAACAGGCTGGCCTGACTTCCGAAGAATTGGGGAAAATCTATGAAATTTCTCCCTCTGCGGTACGTTCCAGACTGTCGGCTGCACGTACCCATTTTAAAAGCGTTTTAAGAGAATATGGGGTGATGTGCGATGAAGATTGAAGAATTGCTGGATGGGCTGATTACCGGCAACATGCCCGGTGAGAAGGAGATGGCGCGGATCTACTCTGAAATTATGGAGGAGGAACCGCCCGTGGATTTTGCATCCTATCAGAAATCCGTAGATCAGATCTTCCAGGAGGCTTTCTGGAGATTAAACCACCTCCATGAGTTTCTCCCCTATGCGGGATAAAAACCTGTGAAAATCCTGTTTCAGGGCTTTGTTTGAGAATTGAAAAAGAGCTTGCCGGAAAATCCCGGCAAGCTCTTTTTCAAAGGTTATTTTTTGATTTCCAGTTTGTCAAACTCGTTGATAAAGTCGCAGATGTAATCTGCTGTTGCGGCAAGCATTTCCCTGCCCCATTCCACCGTAGCAGTTTTGGCGTCATCATTGCCAAACCACCCGCTTTTGGAAATATTTTGGAAAGTTCGCGGGATCAATACGCTGATTCCCTTGTATTTTACCCCGGTCATTCCATCACAGGGCATGGTATCGGAGAGATCCCCGGGGACAAGCGGCATATAATCCTCCATATGGACATAATCGGGATTGATTGCCATCATGGCGGCAGTTTCCTCTCCGGCCCCGTGTCCTCCTTTCCACGCGGGATTGAGTTCACCGGCAATGGTCCACCAGTTGACCATTGCGGAAATGGCGCCTTTGGCGTTGAGTTCCACTCCGATGTTTTGAAGAACCGGGTTGTTTCCTCCATGCCCGTTTAAAAAGATGAACTTGCGCACGCCGTATCCGTAGAGCTGCCAGACAATTTTGGAAACAATCATATGCAGGCCGTCATATCCAATCGTCAGGGTACCCGGGAAGCCGACATGCTGATCCGCGACGCCGTAGGGAATGCCGGGGACAAGGATAGCCTCGCACTTTTTGTCAATCGCCTTGGCGATTTCGCAGGGAACCAGGAAATCTGTCCCGAGCGCGAGATGGGAGCCATGGTTTTCCGTGCTCCCAATCGGGATAACGGCGATGTCCTTTTTGCTGAAATATTCCTGTGCTTTTTTCCAGGAAATCGAATCCAATCTCATGGGAAATCCCTCCTAAGGTGTTATTATTGTTTTTTCAGAAATCCAGTAACAATTTCAATTGCTGAAAGAAGAAGCCCGATCACGAGTAGCAGTAGGCTGGCGCTGAAAGGGAATACCAGATCCCCTTCCATAACGGCCGTCCAGAATCTTCCCGGAGGGGTAGACCATCCGCTGAGAAGGGTCAGGGCGGCGCAGATGGAAAAGGCGGCTATCCCGATGGCGCCGGTTAAGGTCAGGCAGCATCCAATCAAGGCTCTTTTCATTTGTTTTCTCCTTTTTGCTATTTCCCGTAATAGCCGTGAGCCAGGATCTCTTTGTCCCGCATCATCAGACGGCCTTTGGCAAACAGGGTATCAAACTGCATGGAATCATCAAGCAGGATTAGATCGGCGTCGCTGTCCGGGGAAAGGCAGCCCTTTTTCGGATAGATTTCCAGAGCGGATGCGATGTTTTGGGTGACCAGGCGCAGGGCGTTTTCCAGTGGTACCCCATTGTGCAGGACAAGTTCCCGGATACAGGAAAACAGCGAGGTCATTTTGGCAACCGTAATCCCGATGACTTCATTTTTTTCATTCCACTGGGGCATGCTGCCGTTGGAATCCGAACTCAGTGTGACCCGATCCAGCGGTACCTTCGGCAGGGTTTCGGCAATCAGTTTTGCCACGCTGACAGGGTCGGTACTGGTAAAGTCGATGTATCCGCCCATATTGGCAAACCGGATACCGTCTTCCAGGACGTTCTGGATGTGAGTCGGGCGGAAGTGCTTGATGGGGATGTCGCTTTCTTCCAGGATTCTGAAAACATCGGACAAGCCTTTTTTTCCATGCCCGGTATGCATGTGGACCTCTCCGACTTTCCCCCCGATCAGGCTTGCCAGGCGGACCTGGGTGGCAAGCCTGGACAGTTCCTGTGCGCTGATATTGGAAGAACGGTGATCGGTAATGGCGATTTTCACGCCGATTACCTCATTGATAAAGATGATGTCATCGTCCACCGCCCCTGTCAGGGTTGGGGAGGGGTATTCATAGGCTCCAGTCAGGCAGTAAGCAGTCACGCCCTCTGAATTAAGCGCTTTGGTTTTGGCAACAAGATTTGACACACTGCGGGTCATGGAATCCGTTCCAAGCAATCCAACCAGGGTGGTGACTCCGCTTTCGATACAGTCGGTCAGGGTTAATTCCGGCGCGCGGCTTTTAAAACTGGATTCTCCGCCTCCTCCAGTGATGTGGACATGTTGGTCAATCAGACCGGGGATTGCCTTTTTTCCCTGCGCATCGATCATCACAAGCCCATCAAAGGAAAAATCAATGTGATCGGCAATTTGGATGATTTTGTCGTTGCATAAAAGAATGTCCCGTATTCCCAGGTGCTCCGGCGCATAGACGTCTGCGTTTTGGATGAGATAGAACAAAGTAGCCCCTCCTTAGTCAAATGGGGAGTTTCTCCCTTTTTCGTTTGTTCATTTATTAGAAAAGACCTGAACTTCCGTTCAGTAAAGCCTGTTTTTCGCTGATATGTTCTGTTTTTCCCCCCACACCCTTTCAGTGATTGCATGAATATTTTATGCTGCCGGTTTGAAATCCACCGTGATCAACTCCAGGAGAGCCGTCGTGATCTCATCGAAATCAATCTCGGAATACTCCGCCACACCACCCTGATAGCTGAGATCCATGCAGAAATAGGTAGTCCCATAGGCATGGTCGTAAGCGCCGGCATTGATGCAGATCAAGACGCTGGCAAAGCCGCTGTCATACTTCTCTGTGCCCGGACGGATTACAAAGCCGGCTGCACCGTCCACCGTGATCTCTGTGACCGTCCAGCCCTCGTGGGCCTTGGTCAGTCCTTACAGCGTATAGGGTTCGTTATTGGATGTGACGTCAGCGGACAATACATGCTTCGTCGCAGGCCGCGTTGCGGGCAGGGTGCCGTCTGCCTCTGCAAACAGGTATTGCTTTTGGTTGTCCTGAAAATACTCCTTGACCATCAGATCATCTTCGTTGAAATCCGTTTTGCCCTCGGAGTGCAGTTCCAAAGTTTTTTCAACATACAGCTGAGATGGAAACCGAACCTCTCCACATTTAAAATCTATGTTCTTTTTATCGATGATGGCCGACTGGTACAAGGGAACCGCAGTCGCGTCGCTGATGCTGTCCATGGTAATATGCTCCGGAGCATTTTCATCAAGTTCCAGATCTGTCGGATCGTCTTCAGCGGAGGCATCCGAGGAGGCTATAGAATTCACAATAGAGGCTCCGTCATCATCTTTGGAAACCGCGCTTTGCGGCTCAGCGCTGCCGCACCCTGCAGACATGAGCATCACCGTAACGGATAAGCCGATTAAGAACCATTTTTTCATTTCATTTCATTTCATTTCCTCCACCTATTCTTTTCTTTGCGATGGGATCTCCTTGTACGGCAGGAGGATCATTTTATTGGAATGATCCGGCGCAAGAGAAGGAAACTGCATAGCACTCCCTGAAACCCAAATCGCAGTTTGGCATTCAACATCATTATAGCAGTTTACTTTGATAAAATCCACCCTCAATTCCAGGCTGGTGATGCGTTACGGCCTTGATTGGACAGAGTGGTAGTGGCCGCTTGTCTTCGCGGTTTTATTTGGAGCTGTTCTGATTAAGGTGCAGATTTTATATCCCTGCAAGATACGGAAAACACTGTCTCCGTACCCAATGTCCGTTGTGCAAAGGAGCATTTCCTGTTCGCTCCTTCGGAGGAGTGCGTAAACAGCAATTTTGTATCTCTTCATGTAACACACTGAACACCGTTTCATGAATAAACATAACATTATGCAGGATGGTTATCGGCGGCGTTTACAGAATAAAAATACGCATTTTTACTCTCAGTTCTTTGTATGAAATCCATCCCATCTACCATATCTGTTAAAAGTGGTTTTTCTAAACAGAGTGTTTTTCTTTGTTCCCCCGTGGAAAAGACCACATTCCAGTGACTGGATTGATCAACTGCTGGAATGTGGTCCGATTGATTTTTGAGTGCACCCGCGCACTGGTTTTCTATCCATTCTTTGTACAGGGCTTTTGTTCCCTCAAATACTCCCTGAAAATTGTTTTCAGGAGGTTGTCGGTTCAGAACGGTTATTTGTATTCGACTAGTTTTCGGTAGCTGTCTCCCATTTGCAGATAGACGGTGTCCCAATGCAGCCAATCTGTATAAAGGGGGCTCCCTTCCACGCCTTCGATATTGGTCTGAAACTCCTCATGAGGCAGATACCAGTCGCTGATTACGCTTTGGATTTCCCCAGCAGGCCGATCCCGTGCAGTGGCGGGCAGTTTTTCCAGAGTGCCGTCACTCATATAGAGCTTTCCGTGATAGAACAACTGCCCGATTGTTCTCGTCAGATGAAAGCGGTGATATCCCATCGATCCGTCCCCGCCCTGAAATAGGTCGGACAGGGTGATGAGAAAAGTATCCTCCTCTTCCTGCTGGAGATAGGCGGCGGCAATTTCGCTGCCAAGGCTGGAGGTGATTTCGTTTGGATCAACGGGCTGTGCGGAGCTGGAGGGCTCCCGGGAACTTCCGACATAAAGATACCGCTGATGTCGGTAAACCAGGTGGGGAATTGGCAGATTCCCTATCATACACCCTTTTTGGAAAAGAAAAACCAGAGCTAAGAGGAGCAATAGAAAAATGACATAGAGTATGGGGATTGCAATTCTTTTTTTAAAAATAATCCCTCCGTTCAAAAATGAAATTAGCCCCGAATAGAAACCGCTTGTCCTGCAAAGCCATCTAAACAAGTAGGTCTGAACTTCAGATAGGTTGCATAGGATTCCCATCCTGTAAAAACCTTTAAATATTTAGCTCCATTTGTGTAATGATGATATCCTATTGCAACTACATAATGGCCAATATAATCTCCGCTGTAAGTGCCGTTTACAAAAATTGATATGGGCTTATTTGCATTGATATCTCTTGTATAATCACTCCAATAGTTTCTTAAATAGGTATTTACAGAAGAAATGAAACCTTGTTCAGTACAGTAAGTATTTAATGCAGGAGACATTCTGGAAAATAAAGTACCGTTCTTTTTATCGTAGCCGCATAGAACGGACAGCCGGCGATAGGTGTTTTCTACACTCCCGTTTCGATATAATGAGATTCCCATCGCGCTTTGCCCGTTTAGATTGGAAGTTGCGTAAAGGCGGATAATATTGGTAAGCGCGGTCGGCCCGCAGTTCATATTTTCTCTAGCATTACCTGCGGTTCCGCCTCCGTCTTTTGCCGGCATATCTTCCATTCTTAATGGGATGGTAGTTGCAGAGATGGAAGAACTTTCTGCAATAGTACCTTCATTCGGAAATGGCACCCATGCGTCATAAAAATCTACAGATGCACGAGTTTGAGGAAGATTCCATGTAAGATAGTCGTTTGGTGAACAGGGACCTGTTGCCTGATCAAAAAGAATTTCCTTTTCATTGCGGTGCAGCTTTACGGCAAAAGAGAGAAAATCATGGGTATAAAGTTTTGGTTCTTCTAGAGAAGAAACAGAAAATTCCTCGGATTGGTTTTTAATGGTTACTAGTTCAGAATAGGGATCCTGACCTTCCAAGGCAAACCGGATGATAGGATGTTCCTGCTCTGTGTTACTTAAAACAATATATCAGGCAGGATTACCATTTTGCAGAAAAGAAATCATGTATCCCTCCAACTGGGTTTCAGATACATAAACGGGGATAATACTGGAAACTTCGGCGTTTCCATCATAATGGGAATTAATCCAGTTTTGAGAAATGGAATCAAGCGTATCACTTTCAGAAGGAGGATCTGCGGTGGCAGAACTGCCGGTAAACAAGCCGGAAAATAAAATGGTCAGGGTTAGGAAAAATGAGAAAATTCGCTGTTTTTTCATGTGGATTTTTCCTTTCATATTTGAGTGAAAATATTCCATTTTTCCACATAAGAACCACTCCCTTTCCGTTCTTTACTTTCTGTCTTAATGATAGCATATTTCACTATTTTCATCAAGAAATAAATATATTTTTATACATGTTTTCAGAACAGCGAAAATGGGCTTTCTGGGAAAAATCAGACAGGCTGGGGAATGGAAAATCCGGAGTTTTGAGCATTTCTCCGAAACTTTTTCAATATCCTATGGATAGAATTGCATGCGTGCAAGGGTTGTGTTAAAATAACGGGAAGACAGCTTGATCAATGATAGGGAAAAGGCATTCTTTTTTTCCACAGTTGGCTGGGATTTGAAAAGAATATCCGGAAAAACCGATAATGATATCCAATTTTGGGAGGCGCTGACCATGAGTAAAATCAAAGTCGCCGTTTTGTTCGGCGGAGTATCCAGTGAGCATGAGGTATCCAGGCGTTCATGCTGCCTGGTGCTTGACCATATTGATCGGGAAAAATATGAAGTTTATCCCATCGGCATTACCAAGGCGGGGGACTTTTTCTATTATCAGGGGGATTCTGCGGCAATCCCGGGCGGAGAGTGGGAATCCGACGAGCGCAACCGCCCGGTTTTGTTTTCTTTAAATGGGAAGAAAGGGTTTTCCATTTTGGAAAAAGACGGCGCTGTGTCTTCTCTGGACATTGACGTGGTATTCCCTGTGCTGCACGGAAAAAACGGGGAAGACGGCACCCTGCAGGGAATGCTGATGCTTGCGGGAATTCCCTTCGTCGGTTCGGATGCGCGTGCGTCCGCTTTGACCATGGATAAAATCTATACCCACATTATTCTGGAAAATGCGGGAATCCCGATGGCAAAATGGGACTTTGTCAAAGCGCGGGATTTGGAGATGTTTGACGAAATGGAAGCGCGCCTGTCCCAAAAGCTCGGCTACCCGATGTTTGTCAAACCCGCCAATGCAGGCTCTTCGGTCGGCGTCACAAAGGCGACAGACAAACAATCGCTCAAACGGGGGATTCTAGTCGCTTTGAAAGAGGACGACAAGGTCCTGATTGAAGAGGCGATTGATGGAATTGAAATTGAATGTGCGGCGCTCGGCACGACGGATGACGCCTTCATCTCCTGCGTGGGAGAAATTGAATCTGCCAATGAATTTTATGACTATGAGGCGAAATATCTCAATGAAGCTTCCAAAGTCCATATTCCGGCCCGTATCAGCGAGGTAACGGCGCAGACGGCCCGCGCCTATGCAAAGCGTGCGTTCAGCGCACTGGGCTGTTATGGGTTGTCTCGAATCGATTCCTTTGTCACCCGGAAAGAGGGAAGGGTTGTCCTCAATGAGGTCAATACGCTTCCCGGTTTTACCAGTATCAGTATGTACCCCATGCTCATCGAGCAGAGCGGGAAAGACAACGCCAAGATGGTGGATATGCTCATCCAGCTCGCGCTTACGCGGTAAGGGGGAGCACACATGGAAGAAAATCGGAAAAAGCGCCCGATCGGGGTGTTTGATTCCGGCCTGGGGGGATTGACTGCGGTCAAAGAACTGCAAGGCCTGCTCCCTTCCGAAAATGTCGTCTATTTTGGAGATACGGCCCGCGTCCCATACGGCACACGGGATCGGGAAACCATCCTCCGCTATTCCAAACAGGATATCCGGTTTCTGCTCGGACAGGACGTCAAACTGATCCTCTGCGCCTGCAATACGGTCAGCTCCGCCCTGCCGGAAGAGTGCCGGGATTCCCTGGGGATTCCCTTTGTCGGAGTAGTGGAGCATGCGTCCCGCGCCGCCTCTCTCCAAACAAGGAACGGAAAAATCGGGGTCATTGGGACAAATGCAACCATTGCAAGCGGCGCCTATGAAAAAGCGCTCCGGGCGATTGACGGGCATTTTCAGGTGTTTTCCCAAGCCTGTCCCCTGTTTGTCCCGCTGGTGGAAAATGGATATTTCGGAACCGGAAACCAGATTGTCCGCCTAGTGGCGGAGGAATATCTGGAACCGCTTAAACGGACAGGCGTGGATACTTTGATTCTCGGATGCACCCATTATCCTCTTCTCCAGGATGTGATTGCCGATATCATGGGAGAAAGGGTCGTCCTGGTGGATTCTGGAAGGGAAGGGGCGCGTTTTGCAAAACAGCTTCTTTCTGAAAAGGCGCTGCTGAACCCGTTGCAGGCAAAGGGAAGCTGCCGGTTTTACGCAAGCAGTTCCCAGGATTTTGAGGAAAATGCGGGGCGCTTTTTGGGAGAAAACCTTTCCGGCCAGGTAGAACAGATTGCAATTGATTCTTATGAAGTGTAAAACGGAGTGAACTTATTTGAAAAAAGACGTCCTGATCTCGATTCAGAGTACACAGCAGGTTGACGGGGATCGCGATGAAATGGAACTGACAACCTTTGGCAGCTACTATAAGAAAAATGGGAAATATTATATTGTCTATCAGGAATCAGAGGCCACAGGGTTTGAAGAAGATACCGTCACCACAGTAAAAGTGGAAGGAGAAAACCGGGTGACGATGATTCGCAATGGGCTGCAGCGCTCCCAGAACGCGGACGGCGCCACCTGTGCCATTACGGTACGGAATACGGCAATATTATCATCGGGGTGCTGGCAGAGAATATCGTCTCCTCTCTGGATGAGGACGGCGGCAGGGTTGATTTCAACTATACGCTGGATATCGACGGTGCGCTTGCCAGTGAAAATACAGTACGAATCAATGTCAAGGAGTGTAATAGAGAACATGAATAATCTTGTATCAAAGGCAATGGATGAAGTCAGGGAAACCGTCATGAACGCCCTTGGCGCCTGTATAGCGGATGGCAGCCTGGAGGCGCAGCCGCTTCCCGCGTTTTTGGTAGAGATCCCGGCAGATAAAAGCCATGGGGATTTTGCAACCAATGTTGCCATGGTCTGTGCCCGTGTGTTTCATAAGGCCCCGCGGCAGATTGCAGAACTTATCAAATCCCATCTGGATTTGCAGGGAACCTGTTTTTCCTCCTGCGAGATTGCAGGCCCGGGTTTTATCAATTTCTTCCTCTCTTCAAACTGGTTTGCAAACACGGTTGAGGAAGTGCTCGCACAAGGGGAGCAGTATGGCCGGTCGGATTTCGGCGCCGGGAAACGGGTTTTGGTGGAATTTGTCTCGGCAAATCCGACCGGGCCGATGCACATCGGTAATGCGCGCGGCGGCGCCATCGGGGACAGCCTTGCCTCTGTGCTTGACTGGGCAGGGTATTGTGTAGAACGCGAATTCTATGTCAATGACGCGGGCAATCAGATTAATAAGTTCGGTCTCTCCCTTTCTTTGCGCTATCAGCAGCTCTATCAGCAAGGCATTGAAATGCCGGAAGGGACTTATCTCGGACAGGATATCATTGACCATGCGAAGAATTTTGCCGCTCTTCATGGGGACAAGTATATGACCGTTTCCGAGGAAGAGCGCCGGAAAGCTCTTGTGGACTATGCGCTTCCGCTGAATATTGAGGGGCTTAAGCAGGATTTGGAAAAAGAGGGTGCGCTCTGGTTTAAGGCAACGGATTTTGGCAGCGAGGATTTTGTCTTAGTGCGCTCCAACGGCATCCCGACCTATGTTGTGCCGGATATCGCCTACCACTATAATAAACTGGTTACCCGCGGATTTGATAAGGCCATTGACGTCTTGGGCGCGGATCACCATGGGTATATCCCGCGCCTGAAGGCGTCCATGCAGGCGCTCGGCGTGGATGCAGATAAGCTGGACGCTGTTTTGATGCAGATGGTCCGCTTGGTGCGCGACGGTCAGATTATCAAGGCGAGCAAACGTTCAGGCAAGGCGATCACCCTGGTTACCCTCTTGGACGAGGTACCTATTGATGCGGCCCGTTTTTTCTTTAATCTGAGAGAGGCAAACTCCCATTTTGATTTTGATCTCGATCTGGCAGTGGAACAGTCCAGCCAGAATCCGGTCTACTATGTCCAGTATGCACATGCCAGAATTTGCAGCATCGTCAAAAATCTGGCGGGAGAGGGGATTGCCCCGCGCACCTGCACGACAGAAGAACTCTCCAGACTGTCCCAACCGGAGGAAATTGAGCTGATACGCCATCTGGCCGGTCTGCCCAATGAGATTATTGACGCAGCAAAAGCCTACGATCCTGCCCGGATTACCCGGTATGCGATTGAATTGGCAACGTTGTTCCATAAGTTCTATAATGCATGCAAAGTGAAAGGGGAGGAAGAGCCTTTGATGCAGGCAAGGTTGAATCTCTGCCTTGCCGTGCGCATTGCGCTGAAAAACGTCCTCACTCTGCTTAAAATCCAGGCGCCGGAAACGATGTAATCAAAAAAGGGTTCGGCAAAAAATTCCTTTGCCGAATCCTTTTTTCTTCATAAATTCTTTAAAAATTTTGTTTAAGATACGATTAGATGGAAAAGTACAGGCTTTTCCACCCTGTAATGGAGGTTAGAAGAACAGAGATGGATTTTCCATATCCCTTACCGCTTCTGCTGGATGGAGCGATCGGCACAAACCTTGTTCATCGGGAAAACATGCCTTTGGAACAGTGTCCGGAACAGTGGATGCTGCGGCATCCGCACGCGCTGATCTCCCTTCAAAAAGATTTTGTCTGTGCTGGGAGCCGAGTCCTGCATGCGCCCACTTTCCAGACCAATTCCTTTGCGCTGGAAAAATACGGCCTTGCAGCGGAGGATCTCCGCCTGACAGGGGAATTGGTCGCTTTGACAAAACAGGCTGCGGACGGCCAGGTTCTGGTTGCGGGCAGCCTTGGTCCTACCGGACGGGGAATGGAACCGTTTGAGGAGTTCCGGTTTCAGCAAATTGTGGATGTTTACCGTCGCCAGGCACAGGAGATGCGCCGCCAGGGTGTGGATTTGATCGCCTGTGAAACGATGACCTCTCTGTCTGATGCCAGGGCTGCTCTGCTTGCGGCAAAAGAAACTGGGCTGCCGGTACTGGTAAGCGTGGCCTCTACTGGGGAGCAGGGGGAAATGCCGGACGGGACGCAGCTTCTCTGCGCGCTTGCCGTGTTACAGTCCATGGGAGCGGATGCTTTTGGAATCACCTGCTCCGGAGCGCCGGAACAGGTGCTGCCATGGTATCTCCAGATCGCCCCTTACGCAAAAGTCCCTCTGCTTGCAAAACCAAATCCCGGCAATCCCAATCCAGTTCATCTGGGACAATATGATCTGGGACCTGAAATTTTTGCGGCAGAAGCGGGCAGACTGATAGAGGCCGGGGTTTCCATTATCGGGGGGTGCTGCGGGACTTCTCCGGAACATATCGAGGCCTTGGCGGACTTTCTCCGTACAGGAGCAGATAATCCGGTCGCAAACTGCCCAAAGGATGGAGCCTTGATGGCGGCCAGCGGACGCGAGGTATTTTTCCTTGGGGAAGAAATGACCATGGGGGAACCGCTTTCCTGTAAATTCGATATGGCGGATGACATCCTGGAGTATGAGGACAGCGGGTATGATCTGCTCCCCATTGCAGTGGAAACTGAGGACGATGTGTATCATCTGAGTCTGAACTCCCATATGTTCCGCCTGCCCGTATGGCTTACTTCCCATAGTTGTGAACTAATGCAGCAGGCCCTGTTTGAGTTTCAGGGCAGAGCTCTGATCGACAGTCGCGGCGGATTGGAAGATTATGAGCTTGACAAGCTTGCAAAGCGGTATGGTGCTATTGTATACTAAGCTTAAGATTCCGATTGAAAGGGTGCCCGGCTGTTTTGATGCGTCAGGGCGGAAAGGACGAGACAGTGAAGAAAAAGGATTTGTACAGTATCCCCAATATCCTTTCTTATATCAGGATTCTGCTGATTCCGGTATTCGCATATTGCTACCTGACAGCAAAGACAAATTGGGATTATTATTTTGCGGCGGTTATTTTACTGCTTTCCGGTCTTACTGATATGGCGGACGGCATGATTGCAAGAAAATTCGGGATGATTACCTATTTGGGAAAAATCCTGGATCCGGTTGCGGACAAACTGACCCAGGCCACAGTTGCCGTCTGTTTGGCAATCCGCGTCAAATGGATGCCTCTTTTGCTCTGCGTATTTCTGGTAAAGGAACTGGCAACGGCATGCGGCGGTTTTAAATTGATACACGATGGCGTGCGCCTGGTTGGGGCTAAATGGTTTGGAAAGCTCTCCACTGCGGTATTTTATGTGGTCATGATTTTGATTGTCGGCCTTCCCATGATGGGGGAGACAATACGTACTGTGCTGATTTTCATTGCAGCTGTTTTTCTGGTATTTTCCTTTATTAACTATATTCCTGTCTTTTTCCGTCTGAAAAACACCGGATCCGATGAGAATTCTTCAAAATAGTGTTTGAACATCCCCTCTGGCAAGGGCTCTGCGCGGAGGGGTCATTTTATACAAAAGGAGCAGTGAAGCAATATGCAACGGAAAGTCATTCTAAGCGCGGACAGCCCCTGTGATTTGGGGGAAGAGTTGCGCGCACGATACGATGTCCACTTTTTTCCTTTTCACATTACTTTGGGGGAACAGTCTTTTATCGACAGTGTAGACATCCATCCGGAGGATTTGTACCGGGCATGGCGGGAAAAAAAGCTTCTGCCGAAAACCTCTGCCATTACTCCTCTGGAGTATGTGGAGTACTTTCAGGACTGGGTAGCAGCAGGCTATGATGTGGTACATATTAATATCGGTTCTGCACTTTCCAGCGCCTACCAGAATTGTGTTGCAGCAGCACAGGAACTGGGCCATGTCTATCCGGTGGATTCCTGTAATCTCTCGACAGGGATTGGGCTTCTGGTACTGCGCGCAGGCGAGATGATCCGCCAGGGGATGCAGGCAGAGGAGATCAGCCGTACTTTGGTTCAGCTGGCCCCGCAAAGCCATGCCAGCTTTGTGCTGGATACTCTGGAATTTATGCGCGCAGGCGGCCGGTGCAGCGCGGTAGCAGCTTTTGGGGCCAATCTGCTGGGATTAAAGCCCTGCATCCAGGTGTTTACGGAGAAGAACGGGGCTATGTCTGTTGGAAAGAAATATCGGGGGCCAATGGAAAAAGTCCTTCGTACCTATACCCACGATCAATTGGATGGAAAGAAAAATCTCCGGACAGATCATGTCTTTATTACGCATTCCGGCGTGCCCCAGCAATGGATTGATGGTGTGCGGAAAACCATTGAGGAAATGAAGCTGTTTGAGGAAATCCATGTTACCCAGGCCAGCTGCACGATTTCTTCTCATTGCGGTCCGGGGACTCTTGGCGTTCTGTATATGACGGAAGAATGATCCCCCCTCTTTGAAAAAGATTTTTTCCCATAGACAGTGCGTTCCGGATTGCAGGAACATGAAAAAGCCTGCTTATAAGAGCGGCGCTCATAAAACAGTACAGGAAAGCTTTCAGAAAAACGGCGTAGCCAAAGCTATGCCGTTTTTCATTTTGCAGATCATTTAGTAAAGGCGCGGGGTGATATTCCTGCAAGGTCATCGGAAATGAACGCCCTTTTCTCAAAAATGCCTTGCATTTTGTTTGTCGGGAAGTATTTCAAACCCTCCGCCATGGTTACGGAGGCCATATCCCTTTTTGGTAAGCTTTGAAAAAAATCCTCGTTCCTTTTCCCTTGCTTACACAATGGTTGATCATCGGATAAAAAGAAATGGTTATGAGTGAAAGGAAAATAAATTCTTCCGCTTTCCCACGTTCTGCCTGGCAGCGTCGATCCGCACTTCATAATTCCAGTACAGAATGCCGGACGCAGCAATTCTGAAGCCGTAGTTTTTCAGCTGGAAAGAGTATGCCATGCAACTTTGCACGGGCGATCAGCGTACAAAAATGGTTTTATGCCTATCCGATAAAACAGCATTCTATTGCAGGACAAAAAATGAAAAAGGCGGGTAAGAACCGAATTGATTCTTACCCGCCCGTTTGCGTCCCGTATGGCAGCCGCCCTGTTTCAGTTTGTGGATGAATACTGTTTTATGAATAGCTGCCCAATAATAGCTGCTTTATTTTAGGAATCAGGATTAAAGGGAATCCACAATCTCTTTTGCCCATTTCTGAGCAGTTTTGATGTGTTCATCTGTGATTTTCGGACCGCCAAGACCAAACATTGCTTTGGGAGCGGAGAGTTTGAGAACATTGTCGCATACAACTACTTTGTTGGCTTTAAGAGTCTCAATGACTTTTTCAGCTCCGCCGTTACCGTCCGAAGAAACGGCGTAAATTGCCACATGTCTTGCTCTTTGTGGATTCATAGTCTTGAGAAAGTCCATCAGCTTGGAATTTGGATTGGAACTATAGCTTTCCACACCGAGAAAAACAATATTTTCGCTGTCGCAGGGATATGCCGGCGGAATCTTATCGCATTTGCATTTCATGTCTCTTGCGATAACTTCAGCAATTTTTTCCAGATTACCGGACTTGGAAAAATAAAGGGACTGTGCTTTCATTTTCATTACCTCCGAATTTTGAAACCCGGTTTCTGAGCAAGGGATATAGTTTGAACCATATTTGGTCCCAAATAGTTAGAATCCGCATTGGTTCAGAAAGCGGCACTATTTATTATAGGGAATTCTGTAAAATAAGTAAAGGCTATTTCCAAATCTTTCAAAAAATTCTGACTTTTTTCACAAAAAAAGAATTACAATTTGTGTACGCCTACGAGGGACAAATTGAGGGGATCTGTAAATAATAACACAAATCCGGACGACATTTATTGACAAGGGGGATACATGGGGGTAAGATACTCAAAGAGGTTTTATAAGAAAATTTGTCATCAGACAAAGAGGATATTGGGGGAACGATGAGAATAGTATTTGTCATTGACATGTATGATGTCAAGAAAAATGGCACGACCATGACTGCAAGGCGTTTTGCAGAGCAGCTGCGCAAACGCGGCCATGAAATCCGGGTGGTATCTACCGGTGCGCCGGAGCCGGGGAAATATTTGGTCGAAGAGCGCCATATGCCAATTGTGGATTATTTTTCTCAGAAACAAAGCTTTTTGTTTGCAAAACCGGATGATGCCGTACTCCGCAGGGCTATGGAAGGGGCGGATCTGGTTCACCTGTTTTTGCCGATGAAATTGGAAAAACGCGCGCTGAAAATTGCGCGGGAACTCCATATCCCATGCAGCGCTGCGTTTCATCTGCAACCGGAAAATATCACCTATAATATTCATATGGGCCGGGCAAAATGGCTTTCTGACTTGATCTATTTTTGGATGCGCAAAAGCTTCTATGATGAATTCAGCCACATTCACTGCCCGTCTAAGTTTATTGCGGATCAGTTGGAAAAACATCGCTACCGCGCAAAGCTGCATATTATTTCCAACGGTGTTACAGAGGAATTCCAACCGGAAAACAAGCCCAAAACAGACGCCTTGTTCCATATTCTGATGATTGGCCGCCTTTCTCCGGAAAAGCGGCAGGATTTGCTGCTGAAGGCAGCAAAGAAATCCAAGTATTCAGATAGAATCCAGCTGCATTTTGCCGGAACCGGGCCTAATGAAAAGGCGTTGAAAAAACAGGGGGCTTCTTTAAAACATCCTCCTGTGTTCGGTTACTACCAGAAAGGGCAGCTGCTGGATTTGATCCATACAAGTGATTTATACGTCCACACGTCTGATGCGGAAATTGAGGCGATTGCCTGTCTGGAGGCTGTGGCGTGCGGGCTTGTACCGGTTATATCAGATTCCCAGAAGTCCGCCACATCGCAGTTTGCATTGGATTCCAGGAGTACTTTCCGTGCAGGGGATGCGGAAGATCTGGCCAGAAAAATTGATTACTGGATTGAACACCCGGAAGAAAAGCATCGGATGGCGCGGGTCTACGTGGGCTCGGCAGAGAAGTACCGTATCGGGCGCTGTATTACAAAAGCGGAGGAGATGTTTGAGGAGACCCTGCGCGATGCAGGTGAAATCCTATGAAGGGATGGACGCCGTCTCCACGAAAGGGATTCCAGCGTTTTCTCTATTTCTCTGTTGCAGTTCCCGTTCTTTCTCTGCTGTGCAAACTGATGTTTGGGCTGCAAATCAAGGGACGGGAATCCCTCTCCTTACCAGGAGGAGCGGTGCTTGTCTGCAACCATGTCCACTATCTGGACAGCGCCATGGTAGCGGTAGCGGCTAGGGGGAGGCATGTCACCTTTGCTACACTGGATCAAAATTTCAGGATTCCGGTGGCCGGATGGCTCCTGAAACAGTTTGGCTGCCTGCCGGTTGGCACTACCCTTAAAGGGACGAAACAGTTCTTGGAGCAGGCGGAAAGGCTGTTGAAGCAAGGGAACCTGGTGGGGATTTTCCCGGAAGGAAACCTGGAAGAATACCATTCTAACTTACAGGAGTTTCAAAGGGGAGCTTTTGTGCTCGCGGCAAAAGCCGGGGTTCCGGTGATCCCTCTGGCAATTGTTCAGCGTCCGGTAGAGCGGTATCGCAAGCTGTTTCATCGAAAGCCTTTTCTTACTTTACAGGTGGGACAGCCAATTCATGCCCCGGAGGGCTGGAAACCAAGGGAACAGGCGCTGTATTTACAGGAGGAAGCATACCGGAGAATGGCAGACGCCCTGGGAATCGAACCGGAAAGATCCCTTTTCACGATAGAGGTATAAAAAGCACCGCCCGTACAGGCGGTGCTTTCTGTTACAGCTTCTTCCTTCTTCGGATTTTTTTGTACTTTTTATTTTTCTGATTGACCAAAATCGCATAGATGATGTAAATTGCAATGAGTAAGACAATGATAATCAGAATAATTTTCGCCCATATCGATCCCAGTGCCTTTTGGAACATATCCGTGTAATAAAGCCATTTGCTGCGTTCCACATTTTCTTTTGCCACCAGGGGGATTTCTCCAATCGTTTCGTCCTTGAGCTTGAGTTCAACGGTCCCTACCACGTCCCCTTCATGGATGGGGGCCGCCAGTGGTTCTTCCGGCAGGTGTACAATTTTCTGGACGTCCTCCTCCGTGACATAGGAGGGGACAAGCGCTGTGAATTTTTCCTGCGGGGAAACGTGGACAAAATCCTGATCTTTTCCGTATTTTACTTTCGCTTCATTGATTGGGGTTTCCGGATCCAGCATAGTCAGATTGGAAAAATTTTCAAAAGCCCAGTCATACAGATGGACGGTGTCATAAAAGGCCATGTTGTAGTCGTAGGATTCCCCGTTTGCATCCTCCGTAGGGGCGCCTAAGATGACGCAGAGATAATTGTATCCATCCTGGGACGCCGTAGAAACCACGCATTTTCCTGCTTCCGGCAGGCTTCCTGTTTTAATGCCGGAGATATAATCCCTGTAGTAGACGGTGCCGGGTTCCATCATCATGTTTGTGGTAATCAGCAGACGTTCGTCCGCATAATCCGTTGCGGGAAGCGTATAGCGGATTTGGGAAACCGCTTCCCGGAACGCATCTATTTTCATGGCGTACTGCGCCAGAACGGCGATGTCTTCTGCAGTTGTATATTGCTGTTCATCGAACAGGCCGTGCGGATTGGCATAGTGGGTATTCTTCATGCCGAGTTCCTGTGCTTTGGCATTCATTTTTTCCACAAACGCCGGAATACCCGGCCCCAGATTGTTGGCGACAATGTTCGCGGCTTCGTTTCCGGAAGGGATCAGCATTGCGTACAGATAGTCCCGCATCGTCAGTGTTTCCCCAATCCGGATGTCCGCTGTGGAAGCCCCTGTTCCGTATAAATCCTCCATATCTTCCGAAGTGGCTGTAGCCGTAGTATGATCGAGATCTTCCACGGATTCCAGCAATAATACAGCAGTCATAACCTTTGTAATGGAGGCCGGGTACATTTTGTCCTGCGCGTTTTTGGAATAAACAACTTTTCCAGTATCCGTGTTGATTAACAGGGCGGAATGCGCCAGGATTTCCTCATCCGGCTGGTCGGAAGAAGCGGCTGCGCCCAGTGTGCCGGTGCTGATTAAGACAAAAACCATCAGGATGGATAAAAACAGCGATATTTTTTTCATGCGGGGATTCTCCTCTTGTCTGGGGTTTTGATTTGTTGTATGATAATAGAGTTAATAGTCGTCAATACGGCTGATTTTCATCATGTAACATTATAGCAGAAAAATGTAAAAACACAAACAGGACTTTAAAAACAATTTACCGGACGGAGGGATTTTATGAGCCAGACTTATGGCTTTGATACGTTAATGACACATGCTGGTTATCATGGGGATGTCCAGACGCATTCCAGCACGCTGCCGATTTATCCGACAACTGCTTATCAGTTTGACAGCACGCAGCATGCACAGAATCTTTTTGAACTTAAAGAGGGCGGAAACATCTACAGCCGGCTGCAAAACCCAACGAACGATGTGCTGGAAGCCAGGATCACCGCTCTGGAAGGCGGCGTAGGGGCTTTAGGATTTTCTTCCGGGCATGCGGCGATTGTCAATTCCCTGTTAAACCTTGCGGATGCAGGGGATGAGATTGTCTCCTCTATCTGTATCTACGGCGGGGCAATCAACCTGCTCGGTGTGACGCTGGATCGCCTGGGGATCAAGGTGAAATTTGTAGATCCGGATGATTTGGATGCCTGGGAAAATGCAATCACTGATAAAACAAAGGCGCTGTTTACCGAAGTGGTCGGGAATCCGAACGCCAATGTGTCGGATCTGGAAGCGATTGCAGCAATCGCCCATAAACACGGCGTCCCCTTTCTTGTAGATTCTACCTTTACTACCCCCTACCTGATTAAACCCTTTGACTTTGGGGCGGATATCGTCATCCATTCTGCCACGAAATTTTTGGGAGGACATTCCACAACCAAGCACTTGGGAGGCCACGCCAACGCCATGATGGGATTGGTCGTAGACAGCGGGAATTTCCAGTGGGAGGGAAATCCCCGATTCCCGCATTATAATGAAGCGGATGTCAGCTATCATGGGGCTGTCTTTGCGAAGGATTTCGGAAACGCCGGGTTTATTACCCGCCTGCGTACATTGATGATGCGCGATCTGGGCGCCTGCCCGTCTCCATTTAATTCCTATCTGATTGTCCAGGGGATCGAGACCCTCTCTCTGAGAATGCGCAAAATGTGCGACAACGCCCAAAAGGTTGCTGAATATTTGGAAAGCAATGAGAATGTAAGTTTTGTCAATTATCCGGGGCTCGCCTCCAATAAATACCATGCTTTGCAGCAGAAATACCTGCCGAAAGGCGCAGGTTCCGTCTTTACATTTGGAATTAAGGGTTCCAGGGAAACCGGCGCAAAATTTATTGATAACCTGAAGATGATCCTGCATGTCGCAAATGTTGGCGATGTCCGTTCTCTGGTCATCCATCCGGCAACAACCACCCACAGCCAGCTCAATGACGAACAGCTTGCTATGTCCGGGATTACTCCGCAGACCATTCGCCTTTCCATCGGTATCGAAGATGTCAATGACATTATTGCCGATTTGGACAGAGCCATTCAGATTGCCGTTGGCAAATAAAGCACCCAAAGGAAAGAGGAAGGGGGACTTTGTTTGGTTTATATCACAGGCAGTATGCATGGTGATATAGAATGTTTCCACGATGGAAGGTTCAAACACCTGAAAAAAGGCGATACGCTGATTGCAGTTGGAAATTTCGGTTTTCTGTGGAATGGAGGAAAAAAGGAACAGTCCGTACTCAAATGGATCGGAAAGAGGAAGTATCAGGTCCTTTTTGTAGAAGGCTGGTACGAAAACTATGATGAACTGGAGCGGTATGAGATTGTGGATTTCGCCGGCGGTAAAGCCAGACGGATTTCCGGGAATTTAATGCAGCTTATGCGTGGAAATGTCTACCATATTGGGGGATACAGCCTTTTCGCTTTTGGCGGCGGGGAAAGTCCGGACAGGGAAGATCGCGTCCATGCCGGGACCTGGTATGAGCAGGAACTGCCCACAGCGGAAGAACTCAATTTTGGTTTGGATAACTTGGAGGCGGAACAAAACCAGGTCGACTATATTCTGACCCATGAAGCGCCTTGGAATGTTAAGCGTTTTTTGGATTTGGACGAGAGCAGCAAAAACGTCCACCAGTTTTATTTTGACCAATTGGAGGAGCATATCCGCTACCGGCATTGGTTCTGCTCCAGCTTGATGAGAGATAAGGTCATTCCTCCGCAGTATACCTGTATTTACCGGCATGTAGTTCGCCTGGGGGACGAATTAAAATAAGCTCGTTTTTGCTCCAATGATAAAAAAGCACGGCTTCTATCTGAAAGCCGTGCTTTTTTATGTGCTTTTTCGGATATTGCAGTCTGTTCGGCGATGTTCTTTTGAAAACGGATAGGATAAGGGAATTTTTCTGAAAATTTTTTCCTGATTAGATGGCAAACCTTATGGACTTGACTAAGAACATATGTTTGCTATATAATCATTTTCAGAGAGGGGATGCGTATGGAACGGACAATTTTGCACTGCGATCTTAATAATTTTTATGCTTCTGTAGAATGCCGGGATCGCCCGGAATTGGCCGGGGTTCCGGTAGTGGTCGGCGGGGATATCCGGGCGCGCCATGGGATTGTCCTGGCCAAGAATGAACTTGCGAAGAAGTATGGGATTCAGACGGCGGAAACCCTATGGCAGGCCTGTCAAAAATGCCCTTCTCTTGTGGTGGTTCCGCCTAGAATGGAAGAATACCTCAAGGTGTCCCGGAGGGTTCGGAAAATTTACTGTGATTATACGGATATGGTGGAACCCTTTGGGATCGATGAATGCTGGCTGGATGTCACTGGGAGTTTCCGTTTGTTTGGGGACGGCAGGCAGATTGCAGACGCCATCCGGGAAAGGGTAAAACGGGAGGAAGGGATCTGCATTTCTGTTGGGGTTAGCTTTAACAAGATTTTTGCAAAGCTGGGAAGCGATTATAAAAAGCCGGATGCTGTAACAGAATTCCCGCGCAGCAGCATGAAAGAAAAAATCTGGCCGATGGATGCCGGGGCAATGCTGGGAGTAGGGAAAGCTACACACGGAAAACTCGGACGCATGGGAATTCATACGATTGGCGATCTGGCTCAGACCGATCGGATGCTGCTGAAATCCCTTTTTGGAAAACTGGGTGATACCCTGTGGGAATATGCCAATGGGCTGGAGTGTTCCCGCGTCCGTTACGAGTATGAACGGACGTCTCCAAAATCGATTGGACACAGTGTGACCTGTCCGCACGATCTCACCTCAGCAGAGGAAATCCACCGGGTGCTGTTGGCTCTCAGTGAAGAGGTATCCCGAAAGCTGCGCAGGGAACATCTGTATGCCTTTGGCATTTGCCTGGTTTTAAAAGACAATTCCCTGTCCTCTGTCGAACGCCAGTGCCGTTTGCAGGAGCCGGCGAGAGGGGTGCGCGAAATGGTGCAGGCGGCCGATCGGCTGCTCTTTCAGACCTGTCGGTTTGCGCGTCCGATCCGTATGGTGGGAATCCGGGCAGGAGCCCTGGTACGGGAAGAAGAATATGCCCAGACCTCCCTGTACCTGGATGCACAGCTGAGGGAAAAAGAAGAACGGATTGACCGGAAAATCGATATGCTACGGGAACGCTTTGGGAATCAAGTGATCCAAAGAGCAAGCCTTCTGAAAGGATGGACCCCTTCCGTACGTTCGGAAGGACCCTTGCTGGGCACTTTCCACAAATAACAGAAAGGAACTTCGGCTTTACAAAATCCTTCAATCATGATACTTTAGTCTTAACAGAATATAAATACTTCCTTCCAAAAATGGAAGGAAGTATTTTTTGTGAAAAAGGGACTAGAGCGGATTTTTAGGAGGGGAAGAATGGCGTCTTTTGTCAAAGAAAAATCATTTTACAAAACCTTGGTATCCATCTGTATTCCAATTGCCCTGCAAAACTTGATTTCCTTTGGGGTTAATCTCTGCGATACCCTCATGGTGGGAACGCTGGGCGAGGCACAGCTGTCCGGAGTTTCTCTTGGCGGACAACCGAATTTTATCTTTATGATCCTGTGTTTTGGGATTTCCAGCGGGGCCTGTGTGCTGACGGCACAGTATTGGGGAAAAGAGGAACCCCGCGCCATTGCAAAAATTCTGGCCTTGGCTATGCGGATTGCCCTTGCTATCGGGGTTGTGCTCCTGTTAGTGGTGCAGCTGTTCCCTCAGCAGGTCATGGGGCTGTATACCCATGACCCGGATGTTATTGCAGAAGGGGTAAAATATCTTCGGATCCAGTCGATTGCATATGTGTTTTACTGTATTACATGTATCACGCTGACTGTGCTGCGCAGTGTGGAAACAGTCAGTATTTCTGTAGTGATTTATGGAACCTCTTTCGTTGTCAATGCGGTCATCAACTATATCCTGATTTTTGGGAAATTTGGCGCGCCCCAGCTGGGAGTACAGGGCGCGGCAATCGGCACCCTGTGCGCCCGCGTACTGGAGTGCGTTATGGCGGTAACATATCTGCTCAGATTTGAAAAGAAAATACGATTTCGGATTTCCGATTTGTTTTCCTGGGATCAGGAGTTGTTTTCTGATTATATCACTCACAGCGTGCCGGTGGTCATCAATGAACTGATGTGGGGGATTGGTTCTTCCATACAGGCAGCGATCCTGGGCCGACTGGGTGCTTCTGCGGTCGCGGCAAACAGCATCTGTTCCGTCGTTCAGCAGCTCTCCATGCTCTTTGTTGCCGGTATGGCGAGCGCTTCCTCTGTGCTTGTTGGAAAAAGCATTGGTGCCGGGGATGAAAAGCGGGCCAGGGACAGTGCTTTTACGCTGCAAATCTTCTATGTAATTGTTGGGAGTTGCGCCGCGCTGCTGATGTTTTTCATCCGGGATTTTGCGGTTTCTTTCTACAATGTGCCGGAAACAACAAAGGAGCTTGCAAAACAATGCCTGATTGTGTCCTGTTTCTCCGTCTTTTTCAGCTCCTACTGGAACCCATCCATGATGGGGATTCTGCGCAGCGGGGGCGATACCAGGTTTGTCATGGTCACAGACGTTATTTTTATGTGGATGATCTCTATCCCGTTCGGGGCGCTGTGCGGACTGCTCTGGCATCTTCCCATGCCTGTTGTTTTCCTGTTTTTAAAAATGGATGAACCGCTGAAAAGTATTTGCGCATTTGTCCGGCTTGCCAGTGGAAAATGGGTGCGCAATGTCACTCGGGAACAAGTGGAAGAATCGGTTCGCTCTTGACATAACTTGCATATGCACACTATAATAGACAGGAAAGCCCAAAAGGGCGCAGGAAAATGAAAATGTGTTTCTCATAAAGGAGATGGCATCCATGAGTGAAAGTTGTAACCATGATTGCTCCAATTGCTCTGTCAG
>CALDJI010000171.1 GCA_937901805.1 uncultured Clostridia bacterium
CGCAGGCTGTAGCCGCGTGGGCGCTGAAGATAAACCACCTTGGCGCCGGCGGCCTTTTCCCCGATTTTCTCAAAGTCAAAAGACGCGTCCTCTTTCAAATCCACCTGATCATAGTGCACGCCGAAGTCCATAAGAGAACCGGTTCCCCTGGCTCCGGAAAGCCCGATCACCTCTTCCAGCGTATCATAGGGTCTGCCTGCAATGGCAAGCAGAGTATCCCCCGGGCGCAGTACCCCAAACAGGGCCGTTGCCAGCGCATGGGTGCCGGATACAAAATTGTGGCGCACCAGCGCGTCTTCTGCACCGACGGCGTCTGCAAAGACTGCGTCCAGCGTCTCCCTTCCGCGATCCCCATACCCGTATCCGGTGGAGCCGACAAAATGGGATTCGCTCACCCCGTTTTTGATAAAGGCGGCGAGCACTTTTTGGCTGTTGTACTCCTCATTCTCATCAATTCTGGCAAACGGCTCCCGGCAGAGTTCTTCTGCCTTGCGGGCAAGCTCCCAAACCGGTTCGCTGATGCCTTCAAATCCTATCTGCATGATCTCTCTTTCTCCTTAAGCACGGCCCACCGGCCGTCTGAAATAAACCCGATATCCTCATAAAAGCGGGACAGAGACGGGGTCTGTGTCATGACCAAAACCTGCCTTCCCCAGTGCTGCTGTTGCATACACAGGCTCGAAACCAGAAACCGGGCAAGCCCTTTCCCCCGGTGTCCCGGCAAAGCCGCCACCGCAGAGAGCAGGGCGGTATTTGCCCCCAGCGCATAAATCCCCGCGCAGGCGCACAAGGTATCCCCCTGCGCAAGCCCCAGTACCTGCGCTCCTGCTTTCCGTTTGAGGAACAAATCCTCGGCAAACGCTTCCCACGGATGGTTTTCCCCAAACCCTTCAAAGCAGGTACAGAGCAGCGCATACAGCTTGTCCGAGCGAATTTCCTGCGGGAAATGGTATCCTGCGGGCATGGGGATCCGTTGGGGTTGTCCGTGAAACCGGAGCACATCCCCGCTTTGCAAAGTTCCAAACCCGCAGGGGGTTAGAAATTCCTCCGTCTTGCCATCGCAGGAAAAAGGGTGCCCGGGAAACAGAAAGTGTAAAAAGTCTGCACATTCCTTCGCCCCCTCCTGTCTGCACAAGCATACAAAAAGGCTGCCTGCGGAGGATACGATCCCACCGCAAGCGGTTCCTTCCGTGGAATAGACAGTCCACGCAGCTGTCTGCGGATCCCTCTGTCCATAGGCGCAAAGCGCCATCTCCATCTGGCATCCCACCGCCGTACTGCGGACACAGGCAAAAAAATCCCGGAGCACGGCATCCCTTTCGCAGAGCGTTACCACTCTTGATCCTGAAGCTCTTCGGTCAGGGCTTTGAGCAGGCGGTAAGTCTCCTCCATATCCTCCGTACAGAGCATACAGCTTCCGGAGTGGATATACCGGCAAGGCATAGACACGCCGATGGCCTTTGCCCCGCAGCCGTTGACGCGGATAATCCCCGCATTGGTCGAACCGGCGACCGAAGTCTTGGGCTGTACTTTGATCTTCTGCTCCTTTGCGAGGGCAAAGACATGTTTGAACAGATCGCGCGGATAAATGGTCTTTTTATCCGCGTATACGATGGACGGGCCCTGCTTTTGGATACAGGTCCGCCTGGTTCCCTCGATAAAGGGGACGTCTGCGGCGGAAGTCGTCTCCACCACAATCGTCAAATCTGGATTGACGCGGGCGGCCGCTGTCTTCGCGCCGTATCCGCCGATTTCCTCCTGCGTAGAAAAGGAAAACCATGTGTCATATTTGAGATCCGACTGGGCGAGTTCCATGAGCAAGGCAACGGCGGCGCGGTCGTCAAACGCCTTCCCCTTGATCCGATGATCGCCGAATTCCACAAACTCCGAATCAAACATCACGCGGTCGCCGAGCATCACATACTGCTCCGCCTGCGCCTGGTCATTTGCACCGATATCAATATACATGTCCTCCACCGGGACGGGGGTTTTCTTTTCCTCTGCGCTTTGCAGGTGGATGGGTTTTGTCCCGATGACACCGGGCAGCTGCTGTTCCCCGACGTAGACGCGCCGTCCCAGGATTACCTTGTCGTTGATACTGCCGACCACCTGGAATTTCAGATAGCCGTCCTCCGTGATCTCACTGACCATAAAGCCGACTTCGTCGATATGTGCGTCAATCATCAGGCGCTGTTTTGGAGCAGATTTCCCTTTTTTGAGCACAACCAGGCTTCCGAGTGCGTCTTCAAACATCTCGTCGACCTTGCCTTTCAGCTGCTCTTTAATATATTCCCGAACGGGGGCTTCGTCCCCGGACACGCCGAAAAGCGGGCTCATGTCTTTGAGATAGGTTAAAAATTTCTGTTCACTCATGGCGTTTCCCTCACTTTCCAAGCTTTCTGATATAGGCGGCCAGCAGTTTTGCCGTGCATTCGATATCATGCGGATCAATGACCTCCACCGGAGTGTGCATATAGCGCAGTGGAATCCCCAGCACGCCGGTGAGCACGCCGGTCTTTACATCAAAAATACTGTTGGCGTTGGTTCCTGTTTCCGCCCCGGTCACTTCCACCATATAGGGGATATTTTCCTCTTCTGCGGCGGCTTTCAAATCCACAAACACCTGCCTGGACATCGCCGGGCTCGCCGTGATCAGGGTTCCGCAGCCAAGAGGGAAGGTTTTGTTTTTGGGGGTATCCGGCGTTCTGGCAAAGCTGACGTCCACCGCAACAGCATGAGTAGGTTCCACTCCAAA
>CALDJI010000172.1 GCA_937901805.1 uncultured Clostridia bacterium
CCGCATAATAATACCCCCTCTACTGGGTGTCCAGTAAAGGGGGTACATATCAATATTCAGCGTCCGCTTTTTTTCTTTGACAGGGAATACGGATTCCAATCGTCATCCAATAAGACGGTATTTGCGGCGATCGTGAAGAGCTGATCAAAACAACCGCATGGATACAGCTCTGCCAGGGACACTTATGGGATGCTCAGCCGGAGAAGAAAAACAGACAGCCCAAAATCGAGGGGAAGCAATTTTCAAGGAATCATAAAAACCAAAACAAGCGGTTATTGAACAGATTCTTTGAAAAAAGAAAATCTCTATCGACTGGCCTGGCAAGTTGTCTACAGAGTTTTTCTGGAGCGCCGGCAAAATAGATACCTTACTGAAGAAAAGAACTTCGGGTTCAGAATAGGTCTGTTTTCATTTTTACATCGTGATTTTATGAATTTTACTTCCTGATGTTTCGTTTTGATGAGAGAGGAAAAACCGAAAAGCGGCACAAACACTGGATTTATAATGTAAAAAGAGGTTGGAATTTGGATATCTCATGTTTAAACTCCAAATATCGACCTCTTTTCAATTCTTTTTGCAGCCGATGGTAATCATGGTAATATAATCGTCACGGCTTTGCAGGGACATTTCGTTTAGACCCTCTTCATAGGAATATCCAACCAGCTCCATTTGATTTTCCTCGGCAAAAGTGCAGATGTTCTGATAAACCTTGCCTAGTTTTTTCCACCCTCTTAGGCAAAAGGCCCGCAGATATGTTCCAGCAGGCCGTACAATATCGTAATCTTCCGTATCCCCCCTGCCATAGGCAAAAAAGCAGTCGTAATCGGCATAGTTTCCGGCTGCGATTTTCTCAACTGAAATCCGGCTTCCGAAATTATCATAAAGACCGAAGATGGATTTTAAGCGCAAAGAAAAATCTCCCGCAACTGCAAAGTCGTCGTCGTCATAAGCGCCAGTGATAGGAGCGCTGAGTAGAATACGCTGTTCAGGAAGTGTGACCATTTCGATCTTCCCCTCTTTAGCTGTAAGACTCAGGGACAGTTTTTGGGATTTTTGTTCCAAAAAAGCTTTGGTGTTCAGGAGTTCCCGAATAGATTTATCAATCAGGGCTCTTCTCTCTTCAATCAATTCCGCAAAGGAAGTTCCCGAGGGGCTTTGCTGATAACGGACGATTTCTTCAATGGATAATCCGATCTTTCTCAGGATCAGAATCAGCTCCAGCTGCACTGTCTGAAAACAGGTGTAGTAGCGGTAGCCGTTTTCCCCTTTAAATTCCGGGGAAAACAACCCGATCTCATCGTAATAATGCAGCGTACGCTTGTTGACGCCGTTGAGCTTTGCAAATTGTCCCGTAGTATATAAATATTTCTTATTTTTCATCTGAAAGCCTCTTGACATTACAGTTACTGTATAGCTTATCATACTGTATAGTGAAGAAAATTGCAAGGGTGGCGTATGAGGACGGGTATTCTAAATGCAGATCAAAAACCATGGAAAGAAATTAAGGAGATTTACATGGAGGCTTTTCCCAAAGCGGAGCGAAAGCCTTTTTCGGCGATTCGACGTTCTGTGAATAAGGGAAAGGCGCTGCTGTTGACAGCAGTGGAGAATGAAGTTTTGCAGGGCTTTGTGATGGTGATCCCCTACAAAAATATGGCGATGGTGGATTATCTGGCCGTCTCTTCAAAAATCCGCGGCCGCGGGACCGGCAGTAAAATTATGCAGGAAGTATGCCGGCATTTTCCTGACAAAAAAATCGTTTTGCTGATCGAGCGGCTGGACGATACCGCCGAGAACAAAGATCAGCGGATTGCCCGAAGGAAGTTTTATTTCAAAAACGGCTTCGCCTCCTCGAATATTTATGTCACTGGACGCAGCAGAAACATGGAAATTTTAAACTTTGGCGGCGCAGTATCTAAGCAGGAGTATATGGATTTGCAGCAGTACGCTTTAGGGAAGCTGATGTTCCGGCTGTCCGGAATCAGGCTGGCCGCCTAAGAAAGGAGTATTTTATGAGAACTATTTTTTCAAAGGTAAAATTGAAGGGGCGGCAGATCGCAGTGTTGTCCGTGCTGGTCTTGTTTGCTGCTATCGCAGAAATGATGCTGCCCTCGTTGCTCGCCCAAATGATTAATAGCGGTGTGGCCGATTCTTCCCGCAGTACGGTTTTGCTTCTTGCCGCCGTTATGGCTGGGGTTACGGTGCTGGCCTGTATCGTCAATTTTTTGTCTATGAAAATCGCTTCCCGCATTTCCACGGACTTTTCAGCAG
The DNA here is from genome assembly GCA_937901805.1 of uncultured Clostridia bacterium. GTDB lineage: Bacteria > Bacillota > Clostridia > Oscillospirales > Ruminococcaceae > Pseudoruminococcus_B. Next base: position 2,272 of record CALDJI010000172.1, read on the forward strand.
AGCTTCGCGGACAGGTTTTTGAAAAGGTACAGAGCTTTTCAGCCGCTGAACTGGATAAGTTTGGTACAGCCAGTCTTGTCACACGAAGCACATCGGATATTACAAACGTTCAAAATTTTCTTACCCTGCTTTTGCGGATCGGCATCCTTGCACCGATGATGGCGATAGCAGGCCTGATTTTCTCCGCTGCTACCGGAGGGCAGGTCAGCTCTGTCCTTACGGTTGCGATTCCAGTGTTACTGGTGAGCTGCGGTATTATCATTTTGTTCGCCTCCCGCTATTCCGTAAAACTCAGGAAAAAACTGGACCGTCTCAATCAGCTTTTTCTGGAATCGCTGGAGGGCGTCCGGGTCATCCGCGCTTTCAATAAGCAGCAGACGGCAAGCCGCCGTTTCGACGAGGCAAATACCGACTATGCTGCAACCGCCATGCTTTCCGGACGAATCACCAGCTTGTTGCTGCCGGTCATCAATGTGATTTTCGGAGTGACCACAGCGGCGGTTTTAGGCCTTGGCGCCTATTATGTCGAAACAGGCGCCATGGAGGTCGGCTCTCTGGTAGCGAACAGCCAGTACATCAGCATGGTGCTGATGTCTGTGATGATGCTGGCACTTGTCATCATGATGTTCCCCACGGCATATGCCTGCGCAGGGCGTATTGCGGAAGTGCTGGAGACAGAAACCACGATTCGGGACGGCACGTTTTCCTTGCAGGAACGCCCGCTCCGCTCCACGGTGGAATTTCGTCATGTGACCTTTGCCTATCCCGGCGCACAGGAGCCGATTTTGAAAGACATCAGCTTTGAAGCACATCCCGGAGAAATCACCGCCATTATCGGCGGAACGGGCCGGGGCAAATCCAGTATTTTAAAGCTGATCCCGCGCCTGTATGATCCCCTGTTCGGAGAGGTTTTGATTGACGGGGTAAACGCAAAGGAATATGCCGTGGACGACCTCCGTTCCCTGATTGGCTATGTGCCGCAGAAAAATGTTTTGTTTTCCGGCGATATTGCCTCCAACCTCAATTTCGGAAAAGAGGACGGCACACAGCAGGACTGGCAGGCTGCTGCGAAAACTGCATGTGCCGAGGAATTTATCCTGAAAAAGGAAAACGGGTATCATGACCGGATCGCCCAGGGCGGAACAAATCTTTCCGGCGGGCAGCGCCAGCGGATGGCGATTGCAAGAGCGATTATGAAACAGCCCGAAATCTATGTGTTTGACGACAGCTTTTCCGCTTTGGATATGAAAACCGACCAAACACTCCGCAAAAACCTGAAAGCAGCCATGGGAGACGCCACCATTATTCTGGTGGCGCAGCGGGTGAGCACGATTTTGGACGCCGACCGCATTCTGGTCGTTGACGATGGAATGATCGTCGGTCAGGGAACGCATCAAGAGCTTTTGAAAAGCTGTCCGCTCTATCGTGA
>CALDJI010000173.1 GCA_937901805.1 uncultured Clostridia bacterium
GTTGATCAGATTGGTGATAGTGGTCTTGCCCGCGCCGGTGGAACCAACAAAGGCAATTTTCTGACCAGGCTGTGCGGTCAAAGTGACATCGTGAAGGACGATTTTTTCCGGATCATAGCCGAAATCCACGTTGTCAAAGACCACGCGCCCTTTCAGTTCGACATAGTCCACGCTGCCGTCCGCCTGATGGGTATGTTTCCATGCCCAGTGTCCGGTTCTGTCCGCAGATTCCACCAGTTTCCCATTTTCCTGCCGGACATTGACCAGGGCGACATAGCCGTTGTCCACTTCCGGCTCTTCATCAAGCAGGGCAAAAATTCTCTCCGCGCCCGCCATGGCCATAACAATGAAATTGGACTGCTGGCTGACCTGGTTAATCGGCATACTGAAACTCTTGTTGAATGTCAAAAAACTTGCAAGTCCGCCTAATGTAAAACCACCGATGCCGTTCAAGGCAAGGATTCCGCCTGCAATTGCGCATACAACATAGCTGACATTGCCAAGCTGCGCATTAACCGGACCGAGGATATTCGCAAAGGTATTTGCTTTGTTTGCACTTTCGTACAGCGAATTATTGAGTTCTTTGAACCGTTCGATGCTTTCTTCCTCATGGCAGAACACCTTGACGACCTTCTGGCCGTCCATCATCTCCTCAATATAGCCGTTGACCGCACCGAGCGCTTTCTGCTGGCGGATAAAGAATTTTCCACTCTGCCCGGCAAACTTTTTAGTCGCAAACAGCATAATTCCAACCATCATCAGAGTAAGCAGAGTCAGAGGAATATTCAGGATCAGCATGCTGATCAATACGCTGATTATGGTGATGGCACTGTTGATAATCTGTGGGATACTCTGGCTGATCATCTGACGCAAAGTATCAATGTCGTTGGTGTATATAGACATGATATCTCCATGCGGATGGGTATCAAAATACTTAATCGGCAGCTGTTCCATATGAGCAAACAGTTCGTTTCTCAGATTACGCAGAGTACCTTGCGTAACATAGATCATCAGGCGGTTATAACCGAATGTGGCACACACGCCGATCAGGTAAAAAGCGCCGACACGGAGGATGGCCAGAGACAACGGCCCAAAATCCGGTGCAGAGGATCCGATCATCGGCAAAATATAGCTGTCAATCAGCGTTTGCATAAACATGGTTCCCTGGACATTGGCAAGCACGCTGACGATGATCAGGACAAACACCACGATCAAATGAATCAGATAATTTTGGGCAAGGTATTTCATCAACCGAAAAAACTGCCGCACCGGATGATCGATCTGCGGTTTCATACCCATGGCAGCACGCGGTCCGCCCGGCCCTTTGACTGCTTTTATGTTTTCCGCCATTATTCCTCTCCTCCTTTCTCATCAAAATCCCCGCTTCCGCCGCCGGTTTGGGATTCATAGACTTCACGATAAATCGCATTGGTTTCCAACAGCTGTTCATGGGTTCCAAACCCGCTGACGCGGCCATTATCCATTACAATAATTCGATCTGCGTTCTGCACGCTGGAAATCCGCTGCGCAATAATCAGTTTTGTGGTATTTGGGATTTCTTCCGCAAAAGCCCTGCGGATTTTTGCATCAGTCGCCGTATCCACCGCGCTGGTGCTATCATCCAGAATCAGGATTTTCGGCTTTTTCAACAGCGCCCTTGCAATACACAGGCGTTGTTTTTGTCCACCGGAGACATTTGTACCACCCTGTTCAATAAAAGTATTATATTTTTCCGGCATTTTCTGAATAAATTCATCGGCACAGGCAAGCTTACTGGCACGGACGCACTCCTCTTCTGACGCCTCTTTGTCACCCCAGCGCAGATTTTCCAGGATGGTTCCGGAAAACAGGACGTTCTTTTGAAGAACTACAGAAACTTCGTTTCGCAAAACTTCCATATCATAGGTGCGCACATCCTTGCCGCCCACATAAACAGCACCCTCCGTAACGTCATACAGGCGGCTGATCAGGTTTACCATGCTGGTTTTCGCACTGCCGGTACCGCCAATGATACCGACTGTCTCACCGGAGTGGATGGAAAGATTGATATCCTGAAGCACCGGCTCTCCTTCCGACTGTTTGTAGCGGAAGCTGACATGGTCAAATCGGATGCTGCCGTCCAGCACCATGGTATCCGGGTGTTCCGGATTATGCAGATCGCTGCGCTCATTGAGCACCTCGCAGACACGGCGTGCGCTGGCAAGGCTCATGGAAATCATGACAAAGACCATGGAGAGCATCATCAAGCTCATCAGGATGTTCATGCAGTAGGTCAGCAGGCTCATCAATTCCCCGGTCGTCAGGGAAGTCCCTACAATCATCTTTGCGCCAAGCCAGCTGAGCAGAAGGATACAGCCATACACGGTAAACTGCATGAGCGGCGCATTAAAACTGAGAATCCCCTCCGCTTTTAGAAATATCTTGTAGATATTCTGGCTGGCTTTCTGAAATTTTTGGGATTCATAATCCTCCCGGACATAGGCTTTAACCACACGGATGGCAGAGACATTTTCCTGTACGCTTGCATTCAAATCATCGTATTTTGGAAACGCCTCCCGGAAATACCGGGTGGCCCTATTCATGATCAAAAACAGCAGGCATCCCAGCACAATTACCGCCACCAGATAGATGCTGGCAAGCTGTGCGTTAATCGTAAACGCCATTACCATGGCGACAATCAGGCTTGCCGGTGCGCGCATACACATACGCAAGATCATCTGGTATGCGTTTTGCAGGTTGATAACATCGGTAGTCAGCCTGGTGACCAGGCCGGCGGTGCTGTACTTGTCAATATTGGAAAAAGAATAGGTCTGGATATTTTCAAACATCGCCTGACGCAGGTTGCGTGCAAAGCCGGTTGAGGCTTTCGCTCCGTATTTTCCTCCACCCATGCCGGCAAGCAGGCCGATGACTGCTGCAAGCAGCATCCATGCGCCCACGACATAGATATGACGGATATTCCCCGCTTCCACACCGTCGTCAATAATGGACGCCATCATCAAAGGGATGATCATCTCCATGATGACTTCCAGAATCATAAACAGCGGGGTGGCAATTGAAGCACGTTTGAACTCCTTGACCTGTGACAAAAGAGTTTTTAACATTCATTTTCCTCCCTTTGTTTTTCCAGATTTGCTTTCAGTTTTTCAATCACGTCAAAAAATACCTGGAGCTGCCACGGGTCAATCCCCTCTTTGGTACGCTTATCCAAGATATCAATCACAGATACAGTACGCAGGTGCAGATCTTTCCCCGCCGGGGTCAGGATGAGTTTTTTGAGCCTGGCGTCCTGATCGACGGATTCCCGGCGCAGATAACCCTTTTTTTCCATCAAGCTGACAATATTTGTCACACTGGATCGCCCGATGGAAAAGGCCGCTTCTACGTCTTTCTGGAACACATCATGCCCCCGGTTTTCATACAGATAACCCAATATCCAGCCGTGCATGACCGTCAGGTCAGGTTCCCCATGCTTTTTGACATAACCAAACAGATTGCGCATCAGCATGTTATCAAGCTTTCGGATTTGATAGCCGATATCTTGTTCATGCGCCATGTCATACGCCTTCCTTTCTGAAAATTATTATTATTTCTAATTGTTCGATATAAAACATATGATACGAGATCCTTTTTTATTGTCAAGCAAATTTGCAGGCCGCATTTTCTTGAATTTCTGTCGAAAATCACAATAAAACTCTCCCGGCGTGCATTCTGGTGTTTGTACAGATGCATTATGAAAATCTGTCCGTCACCCTCTTCATGTGGATATTGAGAATAAAAGGGAAAACAATCGGTCGGGAGGGACTTTCATACCATCTAACAAACGCATGAACAGCTTGAAACAATCCGCAGTGCCCGAGGTTATTTCTTGTCCCTGTCGATGGAATCGCAGCGTATTCTTCATATTCAGGGAAAAAACATTCATTCAGCGGTACGGTTATATGGTGTGCCTCCTCCATACAGCCGCTGATGTGGACGAAAACATTTTCTGCCGTTCGGGTAAACAAAAAACCGCCCGCTTCCAAACGGAAGGGACGGCTTTCTCTTCAGTATTTACGCAGATACAGAACCGGATTTCGCTTTTTGCTCCGCTGCACGAAACGCCCGTTTTCGCACCGCAAAATAGCAGATAAGATGGGCTGAACTGTGTATGATAGACCTGGAAAATGGTAAAAATCCAGATCACACGCAGCAGACAGGCGCCTGTCAGCGAGACGAGCATCGGCATGATGGAATATCCCATCCCGCGGATACTTCCGGAAACCACATCCATAATCCCACAGGTAAAATAGGTCACGCAGACTACTCCCAAACGGTATAAGCCATAGGTGATCACCTCTTTGTCCGGGGTATAGATCCCGAGCAGCTGGGCACCGAACAGGTAGGCTCCCCCGCCCAGTACAATACCAACAACGCTGACCAGAATCAGGCATTCCATCAGCACGCGGTCCACACGCTTGAAATTACGCGCACCCATGTTCTGGCTGGTAAAGCTCAGTGAGGTCTGATAGACCGCGTTCATGGAGGTATAGACAAAACCTTCGATGTTGCTTGCCGCTGTGTTTCCTGCTACAACCAGGGAACCAAAGCTGTTGACAGAGGACTGAATGAGCACGTTGGAGATATTGAAAATGACGCTCTGGATCCCAGCAGGCAGACCGATGCGCAGGATCTCAGCTAGTTGTTCCTTATGAACCCGAAGTTCAGAGAGCTTCAGGCGGCACATCCCCTGATTTTTGATTAGACACAGCAGGATCAGCACCGCAGAGATAAACTGGGAAATCACAGTAGCCAACGCTACACCTGCAACTCCCATATGCAAAACAATGACAAAAAACAGGTTGAATAGGACGTTGACAACCCCCGCAATCAACAAAAAATAGAGTGGGCGTTTGGTATCCCCGATGGCGCGCAGGATGGCTGCACCGAAATTATACAACAGCAGTGCCGGCATACCGCAGAAATAGATACGCATGTACAATTCTGCCTGGTCAATAACGTCCGCAGGAGTACCGGCCAACTCCAACAACGGACGGGCAAGCAGGAGCCCAATAAAAATCAGCGCCGCGCCGGAAACAGCCGCCGCAAGGATGGTCGTGTGCACGCCACGGTGCACCCCCTCGGCATCGCCGGAACCATAACTGCGCGCAATAATGACATTTGCGCCAACCGACAATCCAATAAACAGATTGACCAGCAGGTTTATTAAGGAAGTAGTAGAACCAACTGCGGCCAGCGCCGTACTGCCGGTGAAGTTGCCTACTACAATGATATCGGCCGCATTGAACAGCAGCTGCAAAATCCCGGAAAGCATCAGCGGCAATGCAAAGGATAAGATTTTTCGGAACAAAGGGCCGCTGCA
>CALDJI010000174.1 GCA_937901805.1 uncultured Clostridia bacterium
AAATCACCCGGGCAAGAACCGCCGACTGATTATATCCGCGCCGAAAAAGATGCCAGGGGGAGGTGGGGATATAGCAGATCCCATCAAAGGGAATATCCGGGAAAACTTCTTGAAGGCGCTGTGCCATCAACTTTCCCATCCCTCTTCCCAGAAAACGACCTCCGGAAAACTTAAACCGGGAAACCACCCGTCTTACTTCCCCTGCATAGAAATAACAGGAGCATAGCCCGTCCAAATCCCGTTCCCAGTCCGGGTACAGGGCGCAGCGGCACTGCTCATGTCCGCAGATTTTACAACTGGATTTTGCCAGAGGCTGGATTGCTTTCCCGCATTTTGAGCAGAAAACCTCTTCCTTTTTTACAATTCCCCCACAAAAAAGGCATTTATTTACGGATATCATTGTAAAGCGCCCCTTATTCTGCCAAAATCCCATGGCATTTTTTTAAGAAATAGGCAAGATTGGAATAACGGAGCGTTTTCCGGTTATTGGCAACCATCTGTGCAATACTCTGCTGCTGCCCCAACAGGATCAGAAGCTTTTTTGCACGCGTGACCGCCGTATAGAGTAGATTGCGGTAATAGAGTTTTTGGTGATTCCCATACAAAGGGATGATAACCGCTTCAAATTCGCTGCCCTGGCTTTTATGTACAGTGACTGCATAGGCAAGCTCGATCTCATCCAGCTGGTCAAAGGAGTATTCCGCCAGCCGGTCGTCAAAGCGGATCCAGATGGTAGAGGAGGGACGGTCGATTTCTTCAATGAACCCAATATCTCCATTAAAAATGCCCGCCCCCTGTTCACCCTGATCCGTCTTATAGGGGATATCGTAATTATTCTTTATCTGCATGACCTTGTCCTGCTCCCGGAACACCTTTGCCTCAAATGTAACCTCCGACTTTTCAGGGGATTTCGGGTTGAGGGCCTCCTGAAGCTCTTGATTGAGCTGCTCTGTGCCGATTTCCCCAATCCGCGTCGGGCAGAGCACCTGGATATCCCGCACCGGGGAATAGCCGTAGCTTTTGGGCAGCCGCCGGTTGCACAGATCTACGACCGTAGCGGCCGTCATCTTCTGGTTCTGGCAGGGAAGAAAAAAGAAATCATTGTCCCGTTTCCTGAGCTCCGGCATTTCCCCGGAGACAATCGCATGTGCATTGGTGACGATCAGGCTCTCGGCGGCCTGGCGGAAAATCTCATTGAGTTCCACCACGGTAACGCACTCGCTGTCAATCAAATCCTTGAGCACACAGCCCGCCCCTACCGGAGGAAGCTGGTTAGCGTCCCCCACCAGAATCAGCCGGCAGGTGAGTTTCATTGCGCGCAGGAGCGCTTCAAACAAAGTAACGTCTACCATGGACAACTCATCCACGATGATCACTTCCGCGTCGATAGGATGGCGTTCGTCCCTTGCAAAGTGCACCTCCCCAGAGGTGGTGTACTCCACTTCCAGCAGGCGGTGGATGGTTTTCGCTTCACAGCCGGTGATCTCACTCATGCGCTTGGCTGCACGTCCAGTCGGGGCTGTAAGGACGACCTTGCTCCCCTCTTCCTGAAACAGTTCAATCATGGCGTTGATGGTCGTCGTCTTTCCAGTACCCGGACCGCCGGTGAGCACCATCAGCCCCTGAGACAAGGAGGTGGCAATCGCGCGCCGCTGGTTTTTGGCATAGGTTTTTCCTGTGCTCTTTTCCAATTTGTCTATCCGCTTGTCCCAGTTTTGCCCGTTATCCGGAAAAAACGACTGTACCATGCTGATCCGCTCTGCAATAAACGTCTCTGCCCGGTACATCTGGGGAAGATAGATAAAATCCCGCCCGTCCACAGTAACCAAAACCAGATTCTCCTCGCTGATATTCTGCCCGATGATCTCCTCCACCAGGGAGAGATCGACCTCCAGCAATGCCTGCGCGGTCTGCGCCAGTCGGTCGAGTGGAAGGCAGGTATGTCCGTTAAAGGTATTTCTCTTCAGGACATAGACCACGCCCGCAAACAGACGGTGCGGGGAGATCTCCGACATGCCGAGGCGTTCCCGGATTTCATCCGCTTTGGAAAAGGAGAGATCAATCCCATTGGAGCACAACAGGAAGGGATTGTCCGAAATCAGCTCGATCGCGGCGCTGCCGAACGTCCGCCATACCCGAATGGAATAAATCGGCAGGATTTGAAACTGCGCCATAAAAGACATCACCGCGCGCACGCCGAAAATCTTGTTAAATTCCTCCCGGATCTGGTTTGCGCGGCGTTCGGTAATGCCGCGGACTTCCAAAAGCCGTCCCGGTTCATTTTCAATGACGGTGAGAGTATTATCCCCAAAACGTTCCACCAGCCTGCGGGCAGTCACCGGACCGACGCCTTTGAGCGCGCCGGACGAGAGGTATTTTAAAATGGCGTTCGCAGTGGCGGGGAGGCTGCGCTCACAGGTGAGCGCCTTAAATTGATGTCCATATTGCGGGTGGGAGGTAAAATACCCGCTGAACTTAACTTCCTCCCCTTCCGCAATGCCGTACAGTTCCCCCACTACCGTCAGGAGATCCCCTTGATACCCCAGTTCCAGGACAGTAAAACCGCTGTCTTCATTTTTAAAAATA
>CALDJI010000175.1 GCA_937901805.1 uncultured Clostridia bacterium
GATCCGTGCTCAGTTCGATTGAATCCGGAAAAGTAATCAACCCATTGCTGCGTGTTTTTCGGATTTCACCGAAATGCCGGGAGGATTCCCTGCCCCAGACGGCAACGTTGTGCCCCATCCGATCCAGATACCAGGCGATGAACCCGCCCCAGCGTCCGCTTCCGATAACTGATAGTTTCAAAATCACATCCCACCTTCCTGTTTGCTGTCAAAAAAGGCAAGCGCCCGCTGGATGCTTTCATCCCAGAAGGGCCATTCGTGCCCGGCCGGCGCCTCATATCCCTGCACCGTGTATCCAAGGCCGGAAACATGCTGATAAAAGCGCTCGTTGTTTTCATAGAGGGAATCGTTTGTACCGCAGCTTAAAAAGAGCCTGGGCAGGGCTTTTTTTGCCCTCACCGCCTGCTCTGCAAGGAAAAAGACATCCTCTTCCTCTGGGATACTATCCCCATAGATGGCGGAGAACTCCCCGGCGAGCATGCTGGTTTCCGGTTTGGCGAACAGCCGGCAGATGTCCACTGCGGAGGAAAAGGCGCCGCAGGCCGCATATTGTTCCGGATAGGTCAGGGCGCATTTGAGCGCCCCATGCCCGCCCATGGACAGGCCGGCGACAAAGCGGTCTTCCCTGCGGGAGGAGAGAGGAAACATCTTTTCGCAAAGGGCAGGAAGTTCCTGCGCGATATAGGTGAAATAGCGCATACCGGACGCCATGTCTGTATAAAAACTGCGCTGTACCTCCGGCATGATTACGGCAAACCCGTGCGCGAGGGCATAGGTTTCCACATTGGAACGCCTGAGCCAGCAGGTGTAGTCGTCCGTCAGGCCGTGCAGCAGGTAAACGGTTTTCAGCGGCTGATTGCCGGAATCGGAAATCATATCCAGTGGGAGCAGGACGTTTACGCCGGTCCCCATTTTTAAAACAGAGGAATAAAGATGGCATGAAAGCAGAGCCATACCGATTCGCCTCCTTGTTGTAGTGTTTCTAGTATACGATAATGGGCCTGAGAAAACAAGGCGGATACCAAAACGATTCCACGATTTTCCAAATCTGCTCGGGCTGGAGTATTTTACAAAGAAAGAGGGAAAAGGTTTGTATAAAAAGAGCCGCCTTTCTTATAAAATCGGAAAGGCAGCCTGACGCGATGGGGTTTCAAAAAGAATTTATCCTGTTTTACCGTCCGGCGCCTTGCGGGCCTGTTTTCCAGAAAAGAAAGCGTCAGCTGTCCGCGCGTCACTATAATGACTTCTTCGATTGCCTGATGGCGATGCCGTTCCTGGACACCGTGCGGGGAAATCCAGCTGCGGTGGATTTCAAATTTTGGGGGAATAGAATCGTCCACAGCCGTACCGTTTTCCTTATCCACATGGACGGCCTCTTTGATAGATAGGATTTCCGGGATTTTTATAGGATTATTCCCCCCGTTTGTCGTGTTCTTCCTTGGTTTCTGGTTTCGGTGCAAAATCCGTTGCTGGTCCAGCAGTATGGACAACCAATCCTTTTTTTGTCAGGCGTTTTCGGGTGGACAGGCTGAGCAGGGAGTACAGGACGGCAAACACCGGGATGCCGACGAGCATACCCGGAAGCCCGAAAAAGCTGCCGGCGACAATTAAGGCGAACATAACCCACAGCCCGCCGAGCCCAATGGATTTTCCAACCACGCGGGGATAGATGACGCTGCCTTCAAACTGCTGCAGGCAGACGATAAAAATCAAAAACCAGATGGCGGACATGGGTTTGACCATAACGATGATGAAAGCTCCGCCAAAGGCCCCAATATAGGCGCCGAAAATCGGAATCAGGGCGGTGATGGCAACAATTACGCTGACCAGCAGCGCATAGGGCATCTGGAAAATGGTCATGCCGATAAAGCAGAGGATCCCGATGATGCAGGCTTCTGTCAGCTGGCCGGAAATGAAATCTCCCAGGGATTCGTTGAGCTTGCTGCCGACATAGACCACTTTGTCACTGGCCTTTCTGGGCACAAACGCATAGAGAACCCGTTTGACATTGGTAATCAGGCTTTCCTTGCTTGCAAGCAGATAGATGGCAATGATTATGCCCATGAACATGTTGAAAATGCTGGTTGTGATGCTGACTGTAATATTGAGCAGATGAGGGATGGTGCTTGCAACAAAAGTCCCGACTTTCTGGATAATATCGCCCCAGTTAAGCGCAATCTGATCCAGAAGGGTACTGTCAATCCCCCATTCCGTTATGGCCATGTTGATGAAGGCTTCCAGCGCGTTGAGATAAAACGGCATACTGCTGACAAGCATTTTCACACTTTTTGTCAGCTGCGGGATGACAAAAAGGATGAACGCTGTCAGCACCAGAATGAAAAACAGAAATGACAGAATGATGGAAAGCGGGCGTTTGAATTTGCCGAGGCTTTTTTTCGTTTTCCGTTCAAAAAAAGCAATGGGTTTTTCTTCCAAAAAACGAAGAAACAGGTTTAAAACATAGGCGAGACAGATCCCAAACAAAAATGGGCTTAAGATCCCGAATATCCGGGATATCAGGGAAAATGCAGATTTATAATTCGTCAAAAGAAAATATAAGACCAAACCATAGGTAATTACAAGCAGGCAGTTTTTGACTGCTTTTTTGTTTTCCATATACCATAACCTCCAAGCCCGTCATACATATTAGCTTAACAGAAATGGACTGGAAAATCTATGCTTTTCTTGTTTTTCGCGAGGTTTTTAGCAAAAAAGGCAGGACTTTCACCCTGTCGGGCACAGGGGAATATAATACAGTAATCCCAGAGAAAAAAGTATGAAAAATAAAATGGGAGAGGTGAGGGAACCATTGGAAAGTTTGAAAATTGACCATATTGTCAAAAAATATCAGGCGGAGAATGGAGAAGTTACGGCACTGGATGATATCACGTTTACAGTGGAACAGGGAGAGTTCGTCTCTCTGGTAGGACCCAGCGGGTGCGGAAAGTCCACATTACTGTCCATCCTTGCAGGATTGGAAAGCCCAACGCATGGCAGCGTTTTTGTCGGAGGGAAGGAAGTTTCCGGGGTATCCCCGCAGATTGGGTATATGCTGCAAAAGGATAACCTTCTGGAATGGCGTACGATTTTAAACAATGTCCTGCTCGGTCTGGAAATACAGTACAGGAAAACAAGAGAAAATTCCGAGTACGCCGAACCCCTGCTGAAAACCTACGGCCTGTATGAA
>CALDJI010000176.1 GCA_937901805.1 uncultured Clostridia bacterium
TGGACGGGTAACGATTAACCTCGCTCCGGCAGATGTCCGAAAGGCCGGTTCTGTCTACGATCTCCCGATCCTGCTTTCTATCCTCCGAGTAACACATCAGGCGGAGTTTTCCGACAAAGAGTCCGCCTTTTTAGGAGAACTGTCTTTAAGCGGTGAAGTCCGCCCTGTCACCGGTGTTCTCCCTATGGCGCTTTGCGCCAGAGAACATGGGGTTAAGCAGCTTTTCGTCCCTTTTGACAACGCCCTGGAAGCCGCTATTGCCGAAGGAATCTCCATTTATCCAGTAAAACATTTTCAGGAGGTACTGGGACATCTGAGCGGAAAGGAGCTGATTTGCCCGGCAAAACCTTCCGTTCAGCAGACGGAAAATACTTCCGTGGCAGCTTTGGATTTTGCAGATGTCAAAGGACAATTTGAAGCCAGGCGCGCTTTGGAAATTGCGGCTGCCGGCAATCACAATGCCCTTCTGATTGGCCCCCCCGGATCTGGAAAATCCATGCTTGCTAAGCGTCTGCCTTCCATCCTTCCGAAAATGACTTTTGAAGAGGCGCTGGAAACCACAAAAATATACTCTGTTGCCGGACTGCTTGACACACAGTCCGGCCTTATCCGGACAAGGCCGTTTCGTTCTCCTCACCACACTATCTCCAGTGCAGGGCTATCCGGCGGCGGCGCTGTCCCAAAACCCGGGGAGATTTCCCTTTCCCATAACGGGGTGCTCTTTTTGGATGAACTGCCGGAATTTGCACGCTCTTCTCTGGAAATCCTGCGTCAGCCGATGGAAGACGGCAAGGTGACCATCTCCCGTGTCAGCGGAACGTTGACCTACCCCTGTTCCATGATTGTGCTGGCCGCTATGAATCCCTGCCCCTGCGGATATTATGGGCATCCTACCAAAAGCTGCACCTGTTCGGCCTCCGCGGTCTCCCGATACCTTTCCCGGGTTTCCGGGCCGCTGCTGGATCGATTGGATTTACATATCGATGTTGCACCAGTGGAATATGAAGCACTCACTTCCCGTCAGAAGAGTGAATCTTCCGCAGAAATTGCCGAACGTGTACAAAAAGCAAGGGACATCCAGCAGAAGCGCTTTTCGTCAACTAGGATTCATGCAAACGCCCAGATGGGACCTGCGGAACTCAGGGAATACTGCCCGCTTACCGGCGCCGCAAATGCGCTGCTGAAAAATGCCTTTGAACGGTTGTCGCTTTCGGCAAGAGCCTATGATCGAATAGTAAAAGTCGCGCGTACCATTGCAGATCTCGAAGATTCTGAAACAATTGACAGCACCCATATTGCAGAAGCCATCCAGTACCGCAGCCTTGACCGCAAATACTGGAGGACATAAGAAACACGATTTCAATTCATTACAACAACGCAGAAAGGACAAAAAAAATCATGGTAAAACACATCGTATTCTGGAATCTGAAAGAACAAGCGGAAAACGGATTAAAAGCTGAAAATGCACTGAAGATTAAAGAAGGGCTGGAAGCTCTGGTGGGGGTTGTACCCGGACTTTTGAAAGCCGAGGTTGGGATTGGAATTCCGGAAAATGGCTGGGATCTCTGCTTGTGTACTGAATTTGACACCAGAGAGCATTTGGACGCATACCGGGATCATCCCGCCCACAAAAAAGTACAGGAATTTGTCCATCAGGTTATCACTCAACGGGCTGCATGCGATTATATTGTCTGACAAATCAGGAAGAGAAAAAAAGGGGTTTTTCTTTTAGGAAAACCGCCCATGTAGTCAGCCACAGGCTGAGAAAAAACCAGTCAGGTAAAGCCGCCGGAAAATTTTCCGGCGGCTTTTGATGATTTAGGGGATCAAGACAGGATATTCGGAGTTGTCTGCTCTCCTTTTTTCACAATTTTTTCAGTATATTTTTTCTGTTTAAAGCACTGAAGACAAAATTATCAGAAAATTCCTGTAAGAATTACCAGTAGTTTTCATAAATATTCAGCAGTATTATAGAATTGCTGGGCAAAAACGAATTCACCCAGCATGATTTGTCTGTAACCACACATTGCGAAAGGAAGGAATTATGCAGCTTACTCACGCATACGATCATTTTTACCGTTATGATGAAATCACTTCCATTCTCAAAGGATATGAAGCGGATTTCCCCCAATTGTGCAGGCTCAGTTCTCTAGCCACCACCCCGGAAGGCCGCAGCGTCTGGCTGTTGGAAATTACCAACCCGGAAACTGGCGGCTACTCCGATAAACCCGCTTATTTTGTAAATGGAAATATCCATACCGGCGAAGTCACCGGTTCCATGGTAGCAATGGGATTGCTTGACTCCCTTTTTACTGGATATCAAAACAAAGAGGAAAATGTCCTGTATTTATTGGATCATTTCACATTTTATGTAGTTCCAAGGATTACGCCGGACGGTTCTGAATGCTATTTGACAACCCCGGACACCATCCGTTCTGCAAACCGGATGTATCCCTACTCCAAACTGATGCCGGGCCTCCAGCCGAAAGATATGGACGGAGACGGCGTTATCCGTAAAATGCGGATTAAGTCCCCTTACGGCGCATGGAAAGTCTCTGACCGCGATCCAAGACTGATGACCAAACGCCGCCCGGATGAAGTTCAGGGAGAATTCTATGATATCTATACAGAAGGCGAAATCCTGGAGTTTGACGGCGTTACCATCAAATCTGCTCCACAGAAATGGGGACAGAACTTTAACCGGAACTTCCCTTCCAACTGGATGGACGAAAGCATACAGTCCGGTTCAGGCGCCTATCCGCTGTCCAATGTAGAAACCCGCGCCATGGCGGACTTCGTCATCTCTCATAAGAATATCTGCTGTGCGCTGGAAATGCACACTATGACCGGGATGTACCTCTATCCCCCTTCGGTTCTGCACAAGGCGGATATTTCTCCGCGCGATCTGCGCCTGTTCCAGCTGATCGGGGAAATGGCGACCGAAGAAACCGGGTACCCGGTAGTAAACGTACGCGATGACTATATCTCGAAATCTGAGGAAGCCGGCTGCGCAGGTACTTTTAACGACTTTAATTTCCATATGCATGGGATTATCGACTATACCGTCGAGTGCTGGGATTTGGATCCGCGTGCAGGAGTGACTTTCCCTCACCCGGTTATGGAACCGCAATCCGATCAATCCAATGAAGAACAGCATTTGAAATACCTGCAATGGATTGACCGGGAAAACGATGGGGAAGGCGCAAAGCCCTGGACGAAATTCAATCATCCGCAGTTGGGCGAGGTAGAAATTGGCGGGATCGATTACAAGTATGTGGTACAGAATCCGCCGCTTAAATTCCTACGCCAGGAAGTGGAAAAACATGTCCGCTTTATGCTCCGGGAAGCCAACCGCATGCCGCAGGTTTCTTTCCGAAAAGTGGATATCCAGAAAATTGAGGATACCTTCTATCAGATCGATGCCTATGTCATGAACACAGGATTCCTCCCCACCCAGATCACAGAGGAGAGTTTCCGGCGCAAAATTGCCGAAGATCTGGAGGTTACTTTGGAGGGAGAGGGGCTTACCTTTATTTCAGGAAAACAAACCCAGGCAATCGGGCAGTTGGAAGGCTACTCCGCAGTCTCCTCTGTAAGCGTCTCCGTCGGCGGCATGAGCAGTGAACGGGCGCGGCCAAGCGAGAAAAAAGTTACCTGGATTGTAAAAGCAGCTCCAGGTACTCACCTCACCCTAACCTGTAAAAACAGCCGGATTGGCTGCTGTAAAACGGAAAGCACTTTATAATTTTACAGTAAAATTTCGTCTATAGAGGAACCCGGCAGGAAATATCTGCCGGGTTTCCATAAAAATGTACCCCATACAAAATTTCGACTAAAATCCTGTGCATTTTGCCATTGGGACAAGAATTGACATCTATTTAACAGAAGCGTACAATGGATATTAGCACTTTAATCTGCTACTATCGTACTATAAAATACTATTGAGAAAGGAAGTTTATAGCGAATGAATTTAACCTACAAATATGATCATTTTTATCGCTATGAGGAAATCACTTCGATTTTGAAAAAATATGAAGCGGAATTTCCAAACCTTTGCCGGTTAACCGCACTCAACCAGACGCCGGAAGGACGCAACATCTGGGCAATTGAGGTCACCAATCTTGCCACCGGTGATTTTTCAGAAAAGCCCGCTTATTTTGTCAATGCAAATATCCACTGCGGCGAGGTCACTGGTTCCATGACCGCAATGTGCCTGCTTGATAATATTTTTACCAATTATGAAAGCGATGAAAACATCCAGAAAATTCTGGACAACTATACTTTTTACGTTATCCCGCGCATCAGCCCGGATGGTTCGGAAGCCTATCTCACAACGCCGGATACCATCCGTTCCGTCAACCGGATGTATCCCTACTCCGATCTGATGCCCGGACTCCAGCCAAAAGATATGGATGGGGATGGCGTCATCCTCAAGATGAGGGTAAAATCCCCCTATGGCGCATGGAAAATCTCCGATAAAGATCCGAGATTGATGACAAAACGTACTCCCGACGACGTGGAAGGGGACTTTTACAACGTCTATACCGAAGGCGAAATTATCGATTATGACGGTATTAACGTCAAATCTGCTCCCCAGAAATGGGGAAATGACTTTAACCGCAATTTCCCCTGCGGATGGCAGCACAGCAGCGTCCAGAAAGGATCCGGCATTTATCCCCTTTCCAACATAGAAACAAAAACTGTGGCAGATTTCATCATCAGCCACAAGAATATCTGCAGTTCCTTAAACCTGCACACCATGACCGGAGTTTATCTGCACCCGCCGGGAATGAAACACATGAAGGATGCTGATCCCGCAGATATGGCCCGCTACAAGGCGATGGGAAAAATCGGCACCGAAGAATCCGGGTATCCGGCGGTCTGTATCCTGGACGGATATCTCCCTGCTGGAACTGCTGCCGGCGCGGCAGTCGGCTCCCTGGACGATTTCAACCATTTCAATATGGGAATCATTGACTTTACCATTGAGTGCTGGGATCTGGATCCGCGTGCGGGCATTCCCTTTGGCTCTCCGATGATGAAAGAAGAAACCGACGAAGAGGCGGAAGATCATCATCTGAAATATTTACAGTGGATTGACCGGGAAAACGACGGGGAGGGTGCAAAACCCTGGACAAAATTCAATCATCCGCAGCTCGGTGAAGTGGAAATCGGCGGTATCGACTACAAACATGTCGTACAGAATCCGCCGCTCAAATTCCTCCCGCAGGAAGTGGAAAAGCATACCCGTTTTATGCTCCGCCATGTCAAAGCCCTGCCAAGAATCCAATTCCATAAAGTGGACGCTGTAAAAGTGGACGAATCCACCTACAAAGTAGACGCCTATGTGATGAATACTGGGTTCCTTCCGACTCAGGTTACCAACGAAGCGTTCAAGCTGAAGATTGACGAAGATTTGAAAGTTTCCCTCTGCGGACAGGATCTGGAATTCGTAGAAGGAAAACAAACTCAGGAAATCGGCCAGCTGGAAGGCTATTCCGGTATCGTTGCGAGAGGCGGATCTTTGGGTGCAAGTTCGGAAATTGTCCGCCCCTGTGAGAAAAAAGTCACCTGGATTGTCAAAGCAAAAGCCGGTACGGAACTGACCATCACCTGCTGCAACGGAAAAATCGGGAAACGTACAACAACCATCACTCTGTAATATGCTGGCGGCGGCAAAAGCTGCCGCCGCTTTTATCCCAGAAAGGAGGAGCGCATCCTTTGAACAAAGTAAGAAATACCTACGACCATTTTTACCGTTATGAAGAAATCACTTCCATCCTAAAAGGGTACGAGGCAGAATTTCCGGAAATGGTACGTTTAACGGCGCTGAACCAGACCCCGGAGGGACGCAACATCTGGGCTATCGAATTCACTGATCGGACGACAGGCGATTACTTGGACAAGCCGGCTTATTACATTGAAGCAAACATCCATGCGGGAGAAGTCACCGGATGTATGAGCGCCATGTATTTTTTGGATTATATGTTTACCAACTGCAAAACGGATCCAGAAGTGCAAAATCTGCTGAAAAAATACACCTTTTATATGGTACCCCGCGTCTCTCCCGATGGATCGGAGTGTTATCTGACAACACCGGACACCATCCGTTCTGTCAACCGGCTCTATCCCTATTCGGAATTAATGCCGGGGCTTCAGCCGAAAGACATGGACGGGGACGGCGTTATTCGCAAAATGCGTGTGAAATCCCCGTACGGTGCTTGGAAAATTTCTGACAAGGATCACCGGCTGATGGTAAAACGCGCTCCGGATGATATGGACGGCGAATTTTATAACGTCTTCACAGAGGGAGAAATCCTGGATTTTGACGGCTATACCATCCAATCTGCTCCGCAGAAATGGGGAAACGATTTCAACCGCAACTTCCCTGCCATGTGGAAACATGAGAGTGAACAGCGCGGCGCGGGAAAATATCCTTTAAGCAATATTGAAACAAAAACCGTAGCGGATTTTATTATCGGCCATAAAAACATCTGCAGCATCATTGACTTCCACACCATGACCGGTGCTTACCTGTACCCACCGGGAATTAAGCCGAGGAGCGAAGCAGATAAAGCGGATATGCGCCGCTATGTAGAAATCGGTAAAATGGCCACACAGGAGACCACCTATCCCCCTGTGAACGCCCATGACGAATATGTCCCCGCAGACGCGCGTGTGGACGTCGGCGCCTTTGACGATTTCAACCATTTTACCTTGGGTATCCCTGCTTATACTATCGAGTGCTGGGATTTGGATCCGCGTGCCGGAATCCCCTTCACCTACCCGATTATGAAGGATGAAACCGACGAGGAGGCCGCAGAGCACCACCTGAAATATATCCAGTGGATTGAGCGTGAAAACGACGGGGAAGGCTATCTGCCATGGACAAAGTTTGACCACCCACAGCTTGGCGAAGTGGAAATCGGCGGCATTGACTATAAATATGTCGTTCAAAATCCACCTATCAAATTCCTGCCGCAGGAAGTGGAAAAACATACCCGGTTCCTGTTGCGCCACGTCAAATCCCTGCCTATGATTCAGTTTCACAAAGTGGACATCGAACACATTGACGGATCTGTCTATCGGATTGATGCCTATGTCATGAATACGGGTTACCTGCCGACCTATATCACCAGGGAGGCTCTCAAACTCAACGTAGAGCAGCCGATTAAAGTCTCTCTGAGCGGCGAAGGGATTTCCTTTGTCCAGGGCAAACAGGAACAGGATATCGGCCAGTTGGAGGGCTACTCTGCCATTGTCTCCCAAAACGTATCCGTGGGCGGTCTCAGTTCGGAATACGACTTGCCGTGTGAGAAACGGGTTTCCTGGATCATCACCGCAAAAGAAGGATCTACCCTGACCATTACCTGCCGCAGTGATAAGGTGGGTACTTACCAAAAAGAGATTACCCTGTAAAAGGGAAGTGCTTTCGCACGATAAAATAAAGTATGGAAAATCCCCTGTGAGAAATACTCACAGGGGATTTATTTTTCGTTTCACAATGTACGTCCGGTTGCCTGATACAGCAATGCATTGACAATGGCAGCCGCCACATTGCTGCCGCCCTTTCTGCCGCGTGCTACAATATAGGGTACCCCGCTGCTCATAATCAGTTCCTTGGACTCCACCACGTTGACAAACCCAACCGGGACGCCGATAACCAGTTTTGGGGATATCCTCCCTTCGGTAATCAGCTCATACAACCGGATAAGCGCCGTCGGGGCATTGCCAACTGCAAAAATCAGGTTTCCAGACAACCCGCTTGCCTTATCCATACTGGCTACCGCCCGCGTCGTCCCCTGTTTCCTGGCGGCAAGGGCAACATCCTTGTCAGACATAAAGCAATGGATTTCCCCGTGCAGTTTTTCCAAAGCCGGTTTATGAACCCCGGAAAAGGCCATCCTGGTATCCGTCACCAGGACGGCTCCCTGTTTGAGCACTTCGACCGCATGCGAGACGGCATGCTCGGAAAAACAGAGAGCATCCGCATATTCAAAATCTGCGGTCGTATGGATGACCCGTTTGATGACCGCTTCATTTTCCTTGTCCAATACCCTATCCCCGAGTTCTTCTGAAATGATTTCAAAGCTCCGCTTTTCAATTTCCTCCGGCAGAACCTGCTGCAAAACCACTTTACTCAATATTCGATCCCCTCCCGCGCCTGAATCCCCCGGTCAAAGGGGTGTCTCTCTTTTTCCATTTTGGTGATATAATCTGCGGTTTCCCGGACGGCCGGGCTGGCCGCCCTTCCCGTCAGCACGACTTCCAAAAAAGGGGGACGGCGTTTTAGAAAAGACACCAGCATTCCCTCGTCAAACATCCCTTTTGCCACCGCGTCCAGGACTTCATCCAAAATCAGCAATTCACATTTCTCATCTGCAATCAATTGTTCAGCCCTAGAAAAATTCATCTCATGGATTTTCCGGGTTTCCTTTCGCTCCTCTTCCGTCATGGCAGAGGTAAAATGGTTTCCTGCCTTTCCCCGGAACACATGGGCGCGCGCTTCCCCCTGAAGCATTTGGATTTCTCCGGTAGCGTATTTTTTCAGGAATTGGACAATGACAACCGCTTCTCCCTGTCCCAGGGCGCGGAGGGCCAGGCCCATAGCGGCCGTTGTTTTTCCCTTGCCGTTTCCATAATAGATGTGTACCAGCCCCTGTTCTCTCATACGCCGGCCTCCAGGATTTGATAGATTTTTTCCATATCCAGACTTTTCCGCAGGATATCCGCCAATTTATCGTATTCCCGCTCCCTGAGCCGGGTAATATCCACGGTCTGGAATTCCCCGCTATCAATCCCTTTCTCCTGTAAAAGGGCGGAGGCAAATGCGGAGACAATCTCCCCAGATTCAAACAGCCCATGCAGATATGTGCCATAGAGGTTCCCCCGGCAGCATCCGTCCTGCTTTTGTTCACAACCCGGAACGGAGACCGTGGAAAAAACAGCCTCGTGATTCAAATTCTGTGTTTTTCCCATATGGATTTCATATCCCTCTACCGGAAGGCCGGACATCCCCGAGAGGGTTCCGGATAAATTTCCAATCGCCCCTACCGCCTGTGTACGGGTCTTTTCCTGAGAAAATACAGTTTCTACGGGTAACAGGCCAAGCCCGCGCAGGCTCCCGCCTT
>CALDJI010000177.1 GCA_937901805.1 uncultured Clostridia bacterium
AACATTGCCCTTTTCGTCGAAAAGCTGGGTCATGCCCACTTTTTTGCCGATGATTGCCTTTTGCATGGTTATTCCTCCGTTTAGGTTATTGGTTGATTCTTACGAACCAACTTGACCTGCGTGTTTGACACGGAAATTAGAGTTTAATTTCAATATCAACACCGGCAGGGAGCTCAAGATTCATCAACGCTTCCACTGTCTTGTTGGACGGTTTGAGAATGTCGATGAGTCTTTTGTGCGTTCTCATCTCAAACTGTTCGCGGCTGTCCTTATATTTATGAACTGCGCGAAGGATTGTAACAACCTCTTTTTCGGTTGGCAGGGGGATTGGACCGGAAACCTTTGCGCCAGTGCGTTTTGCAGTTTCCACAATCTTTTCCGATGCTGTGTCGACGAGATTGCTCTCATATCCTTTGAGTCTGATTCTGATTTTTTCTTTGACTGCCACTTACCATCGCCTCCTTAAAGTTTCTGTGAGCTTTCAGAGCAACGATTAAAAACTGAACACTGCCCCGGGTGTTCCGCGTATTCCCATGAAAAAACCGGATAAACATTCGCTCATAAATGACGCGACGTTTGTCCGGGAACAAAACGCTGACACCCTTTTGTGTCATGGTTGCCGGCGCAGATTTAGTATCACGCAAGAATACCGCGCGCACGGTAACATCAGTATTTGTTGTCGCCCGGTTTAAAATCGGACATACTCGGCGGAAATTCCCCGTCACAAGGACGGCCACCTCCCGCTTCATCGCATATCTTGTGCAGTCACGCTTAATTATAATACCAAACCAGACGGGGAAATGCAAGTCTTTTTTTTAAAAAAATCTCTTTTTTTGCCAAAGTTTTTTCTAAGGCTTTGTCCATCTTTTTATAAGCAGTTTTTGTGCCAAGCGGATGCGTCCATCCACAGGGACACCCCTCTATCAGATCTTTGAAACCATACGCAAACGAAGCCGGGGAGAAAATCTTTCCCGGCTCCATTCTCTTAAACTACACAAATAGTATTTCTCGAAAATTTTTCATTTTTTCCCGGACTTTCACAAAGCCGGTACAGCAGGAGAGCGATTGCAATCATGAAGACAGTGCTCAATACAGTGGAAATGATTGTCCACAGATCCAACTCAACAAATATCAACTGCTATATCCCCAATCCACAGGATGTGAAACAGATAATCAAAACGTCGTCTGTCTTCAAAAGAATTGCTTTTTGCTCATTATCTTTTCTCCACTAAGATACTATCTTCCTGCATTTTTTAAATAACGCGCTGGTACGGATTTCGTCAGCCAGACCCCGTTTCGAGAGCAATAGAAGCGGTATCCATCCCGGTACATCTCCCCACTGAGCACCTGAAACACAATGGGGCGTCCATGGCGGCTTCCCACTCTGCGGGCAGTCTCAATATCCGGGGACAGATGGACATACAGCCGGGATTTGGACAGGAGCCCCTGCTGTTCGATGAATGAAACAAATTTCTCCCCTGTACCATGCCACAGGATTTCCGGCGGTGTCCGTTCTTCCAGCTCCACATCCACAGGGATCGAGTGCCCCTGATTCGCGCGAATCCGCATCCCGTCCTCACTCAGGGCATACCGCTGTTTGTCATCCGTGCGCACAATTTTCTCCAGCATTTCCCTGTCCAGCGGATGCGTCTGGCTGATTCCGGCAATCAATTGTTCTACATCCGCCCAACCATGTTCATCCAGCTGAATACCAATCGCCTGCGGCTTATGTCTCAAAACCAGGCTCATATATTTGCTTATCTTTTGTATCTCTTTCAAATTCTGGCTCATCAGGTTCCCTCCTGTCATGAAGAACTATTTGGTTTTGTAAATTCTCTGTTTCCCGTGTATAAAGAAAGAGAATAGGAAAATTCCCATTCTCTTTCTTTATCAGGAAGCAAATTGTAGTAAACGCTTATTTGGAAAGTCTTGCTTCAAGGGCATCCAGCTCTTCTTTGATCTTAGCAGGAAGCTTGTCGCCAAACTGCTTGTAGAATTCACGCAGTTCTTTGACCTCATCCTTCCAGAGATCAATGTCAAGCTCAAGCAGGGAAGCAACGTCTTCTGTAGTGAACTGTTTGCCTTCATAGACAAGGCCGTCCACATTGATATCCTCCGGTTTCGGCTCATAGCCAATCGGGGTCTCAACTGCGTCGATCGTGCCTTCGCAGCGTTTGACGATCCAGTCGAGGACACGCATATTGTCGCCAAAGCCCGGCCACAGGAAGTTGCCCTCGTCGTCCGTCTTAAACCAGTTTACATTGAAGATCTTCGGAGCCTTGTCGCCCAGGGTCTCGCCCATGTCGAGCCAGTGCTGCCAGTAGTCGCCCATGTTGTAACCGCAGAACGGCTTCATTGCCATCGGGTCATGACGGAGCACGCCGACTGCGCCGGCAGCAGCCGCTGTGGTCTCGGAAGAAACAGCGGAACCGATGAACGTACCGTGTGCCCAGTCAAAGCTCTGGTAAACCAGCGGAGTGGTCTTCGCACGGCGGCCGCCAAAGATGATGGCGGAAATAGGAACGCCTTCCGGATTGTTGAATTCCGGAGAAATACACGGGCAGTTCTCAGCCGGTGCAGTAAATCTGGAGTTTGGATGAGCCAGGTTTCCACCCTGTGCAATATATTCCGGGCCATTGACTTTTGCACCCTTCCACTCGGTTGCGTCAACCGGCGGGTTTTTGTCTAATTTTTCCCACCATACCGTGTTGTTCTCATTGTTGATTGCAACATTGGTAAAGATGGTGTCTTTCTTAGTGCAGGCCAGCGCATTCGGATTGGATTTCTCATTGGTACCCGGCGCTACGCCGAAGAAGCCGTTCTCCGGGTTAATCGCATACAGTCTGCCGTCTTTGCCCGGTTTCATCCAAGCAATGTCATCGCCGACGGTAAATACTTTGTATCCGTCTTTCTGGTAACCCTCCGGCGGGATCAGCATTGCCAGATTGGTTTTGCCGCAGGCAGAGGGGAATGCGGCAGAAATATAAACGGTTTCTCCGTTTGGCTTCTGTACGCCGAGGATGAGCATATGCTCAGCCATCCAACCCTCGTTTTTGCCCTGGTAGGAAGCGATGCGCAGTGCAAAGCATTTCTTTCCGAGCAAAACGTTTCCGCCGTATGCGGAGTTGATGGACCAGATCGTATTTTCTTCCGGGAATTGTACAATATAACGATTCTCCGGATCAACATTTGCCTTAGAATGCAGGCCGCGGACAAAGTCATTAGAAGTTTCACCGAGGTTTTTGAAAGCCTGCTCGCCCATTCTGGTCATGATATTCATGTTCAGGACGACATAGATAGAATCGGTCAGTTCCACGCCGACTTTTGCCAGAGGGGAACCAATCGGGCCCATGGAATACGGGATTACATACATGGTTCTGCCCTTCATTGCGCCGTCATACAGCGGAAGCAGCTTTGCTTTCATCTCTTCCGGATCCATCCAGTTGTTGGTTGGACCGGCGTCTTCTTTTTTCTTTGAACAAATGAAAGTTCTGTCCTCAACACGGGCAACATCGTTGGCAGCAGTTCTGTGGTACAGGCAGCCCGGGAGCAGCTCCTCATTGAGCTTAATCATTTCCCCGGTAGAAACCGCCTCTTCACGCAGCTTGTCAAGCTGCTCTTTGGAACCGTCAATCCAAAGGACTTTGTCCGGTTTTGTGAGGGCAACCATTTCGTCTACCCAAGTGAGTACGTTTTTGTTGTTGGTCATCCTTTATTCTCCTTTCAGTCGGTTTTGATAAACCGATTGCAAACTAAAATGATTAGGAAAATCGAATTCTCCCACGTATATCATTATACCTAGCAAATAGATAGGAGTCAACGATGGAAAGTTAGAATATTTTTCCCTTTTTCGTCAAAATCAACGGTCAAATTGGGAAAAATATCAGATTACCAACTTTATGCTGTCATTTTTTTAACAGAATGACGACACCTTTATCTTTTTACCAGAAAAGGATACCGATAAAATTTTCAGATTGTTCAAACTTGCCAGGCTCCTCCCTGCAACAATCCCACAATAAAATCCCCACAGACAAAATACAGGAAATACAAAAGCGGCGTAGGATGCAGTGATTCCGCACCCTACGCCGCTTTTCAACCAAGGCCTTTTCAAAAAGAAAGCATATCCTGCAAACAGGACCACGCCCTCTTTTGCACATGATTCTTTTCCAATTATCCGCAAAAAAGAGTTCTTCAGAGATATTCATACGGGGTATTTTTGACATCAAACAGAAGCTTTATCACCAGCAGAGTCAATACAGCTGTACAAAAACCATAGACTGTCGCATCCAACCTGCCCTGGAAGAAGAACACAATGGAAACTACTACCGTCCAAACCGCAGTCAGAGCCAGAGACAATATGGAAAATCCCTTGCCCGCAGCATGGCGGGTAGAGACCAGCCCATAAGAAATCAGGTATAAAATCCCCAGTACTCCAAAAAGGACGGCACTGCTGATATCATAGAGATTTCCATCCCCTCCGACAAAGATGTCAACCGTTGCACAAACACAGCATAGCAGCATAATAATCCCAATGACAAACAGAAAAGCACAGCGTTTTAATTTCATACAGGCACCTCCTACAGTCGGATGGGAAAGCCGGATATTTTTCTTGATTTCCATTCCGTCTTCCATCAACGCTTTTTATATTTTCATTATATCGCATTTTAGCGGATTTTTCAATTTTTCAGAGAAACTGTTTATAAAAATTCAAAATAATAGAAAAAGCGCCGGAGATCAGAGGTTTCGGCGCTTTTCCATTCTGTTACTGATGGATCTCCATATTAGCGGAAGCATTCAAATCCAGGCCCGCAGTATTGCCCGCCCGGTATTCAAAATATGCCTGAGCGCCGATCATGGCCGCATTGTCCCCGCACAAATTCAGCGGGGGTACATACAACTCATATCCGCGCCGATCGCAGACGGCTTTCAGCTTCCAGCGCAGGGCGGAATTGGCGCTCACACCGCCCGCCACTACGATTTTCCGATATCCGAAACTCTCTGCCGCACGCATCAGCGTATCACAGAGGATCTCCGTTACGGTGTCCTGAAACGAGGCTGCAACGTCCTCAACCACCAGTGTTTCTCCCTTCTGAGACGCATGATGGACCAGATTGATCACAGAGGTTTTTAATCCGGAAAAACTAAAATCATAAGGGGTATCCAGCTTTGGATGCGGAAACGCATACGCATGGGAACTCCCCTGTTTGGAAACCCTGTCCAGATGAATTCCGCCCGGATAGTCAAAGCCTAAAGTGCGTGCCGCCTTGTCAAAGGTCTCTCCCGCAGCATCATCCCGCGTCTGCCCGATTACAGTAAAATCCGTATAGTCCTTTACTTCCAGAATATGAGTGTGCCCGCCGGATACCACCAGGCATAAAAACGGAGGCTCCAACTCCGGATGGGCAATATAGTTTGCTGCAATATGCCCTCTTAGATGGTTGACCGGAATCAAGGGTTTTCCCGCGGCAAAGCTCAGCCCCTTCGCAAAATTCACGCCAACCAGCAGGGCACCGATTAATCCCGGAGCATAGGTAACGGCAATCCCGTCAATATCAGACAGGGAAAGGGACGCCTGACCAAGCGCTTCCTTTGTAACCCCGCAGATCGCTTCCGTATGCCGGCGGGAAGCAATTTCCGGCACAACCCCGCCATACAGTTTATGTTCTTCCACCTGGGACGCCACCACAGAGGAAAGCACTTTCCTTCCATCCTCCACGACAGCTGCCGCCGTCTCGTCACAGGATGATTCCAAACTCAGTATCTTCAAACAGGTATCCTCCTTTTTTCCATTTCATTCATTTTTTCCAGATGAACCCGGCAGAAAACAGGTCATCAGCAAGGCGTCCTCTTTTGGATTTTCGTAGTAGCCTTTGCGCTCCCCCACAGCGACAAACCCAAAACTCTCATACAAGCGGATTGCCGCTAAGTTGGAGCGGCGCACCTCCAGCATCAGTACAGAAAGCTTCTCTCGCTTTGCCTGTTCCAGAGCAGCCTGCATCAACAGCCTGCCGCAGCCGCAGCGGCGAAACCGGGGATTTACCGCCACATTAATAATTTCCCCTTCGTCATAGACACAGCGTAAAACCAAATATCCGGCCAATTCTTCTCCCTGTTTTGCCGTATAGAGCGTACTCAGAGGGCTGGCCAGTTCCTCTGCAAAAGCGGCTTTTGACCATGCATCGGAAAAAATTTCCGCTTCCATCCCTGCAACCGGCCCAAGATCATCTTCACTCATCGGAACAACAATAAACCGGCTCATAGATGCATCCCATCCGTTCTGGGATAAAAACCTGGAAGTTCCCGATAGGAACAAATCCCTGTAGCAAATGCTTTCTGCCGCATAAATTCATAGACTTCCGCGTTTGTTGCCTGGATATACGGTAACACAAAAAGGATCCCAACCCCGCACAGCAATGCGCCAAGAAACAGCCATCCGTAAAAGGACAGATCCAGGATAAAGAGATCCCATTTATGCCCTTGTGTCATGGTACGGCTGATATTCAGGGCACGCCGCCAATCCATATCCGGGTTTTCCGCCAGAATATAGGGAACCATTCGGTATTGGTAAGATTTGATAATCCCTGGAACGATAAACAATAGCGACCACATCCAAATAAACAGGCCTCGAAAAAACAGGGTCTTGACAATATTTAAGTATCTTCCGGAAGAAAAGGAGGAAAACAGCGATCCCAGATCGCAGCGGTAAGTACGGCTGAGCATGAAATACCGGTTTCTACCCGCCATAACCGGGTTAATAAGAAAAACAGTCAGCCCAAGCGAAAAAATCAAAACGAACAGGGAACCGAACAAAAAGAGCAGAACCTCCCAGGAGGCATGCAGCAAATCCCAGCCCCCAAGCCGGAAATAGGTAATTTCATCCTGAAAATTCACCGTAATTTTTCCCGTTATGGTTGAAGTGCCAATTCCACTGATAATTGTGTAAATCGTACACACTGCAAACGCCATCCAATAATACCGGCGCAGGAGCTGTTTCGCATTTTCCTTAAACTGAATTCTGGAAAACATCCGCTCTCCCCCCTCTATATTCCAGGCATAACGTTTCCGCCGCATACCGGGAGGAACGCCCCAGTGACCGATGCGGAAAGCTCGCTTGCCAGAAACAGGACTGCATTCGCCACATCCCAGTCGGTATTCTGCTTTTTCAGCGGTACCTTGGCAAGATAAGCGTCGGAAGAACGTCTCCCACTCTCCCGGTAGCGATCGCTGTAAGTCTGCCCCGGTGCAATTTCATTGACCGTTACTCCATAAGGGCCCGCTTCTTTTGCTAGAGTGCGCAGTATTCCATCCATTCCCCGTTTTCCTGCAGCATAGGCGGACTGCCCGGCAAAGCACTGCATCGCGCATTCAGAGTTGATTCCAATAATCCGCCCCCAGCCCTTTCTCTGCATGGCGGGAAGGAATGCTTTTGCCATATGGACATTGTGCAGCACACAGCTTTCAAACTGGCTGACAAAGTCCGCCGTATCCTGTTCCAGCAGCGGTTTCCACTCATACTGCACCACCGCGCCGTTGACAAGGATATCCGGATTTCCAAGCAAATGCACAATCTGCGCCTGCATATTGGACACGCTTTCCAGTTTGGAGACATCCGCTTGGAACGCCGCGCTGGATACACCGTATTCTGCTTCCAGGCGATTCGCCAGCTCCTGTGCGCGCTGCTGCCCTTGGAAATAATGCACGGCCACATTACATCCCGCCTTGGCAAGCATCGTACAGATGACACGCCCAATCTGCCCTGCTCCACCAGTAACCACAGCCAAATGGCCTTGTAAATCAATCGTAATCATTGCAATCCCTCCTGAAAACAGGAAAGCTGTCCGACAGCTCTCCAAATTTCATCTCGGCAAACCCGGTAGGTTTCCAATCCCTGTCCATAAGGATCGGAGATCCCCCCTCCCAGCACATGGATTTTGGGGGATATCTGGGGCAGAGCGGATACAAGAGCCTGCCTGTGCGATGCGGAAAGCACCCAGATTTCATCCGCCTGCGCTATCATCTGCGCAGTCAGCGGCTGCGCTCGGTGTAAACTCAGATCCAACCCCGCCTCCCGCATGGCCTCCACCGCGTTTCCACTGGCTGGTTCCCCCGGATTGGCAGCCAATCCGGCGCTCATACAGGAGATTTCTCCGGACAGTCCTTTTTCCTCAATCAATTTTCTGCAAAATGCCTCCGCCATTGGGCTTCGGCAAGTGTTCCCCGTACATACAAATAATAATGTTTTCATGGATTTTCCCCTCCGTTTGCCTGAATTATGCCTTCGCGTCATACCAGGTCTTACCGCAGTGGATATCGACTACCAAGGGAACCAAGAGAGCCGCCGCATGTTCCATCTCCTGTGAAAGCACCTGCTGTGCGCGCTCCAGATCCTCTTCATCCGCCTCCACAATCAGTTCATCGTGCACCTGCAAAATCAAACGCGCTTTGAGTTTTTCCTCCTTAAGCCTCTGATAGACGCGGACCATTGCCACTTTAATGATATCCGCCGCGCTCCCCTGGATCGGGGTATTCATGGCAACCCGTTTTCCAAACGCCTGCGTCACCTTGTTTTTGCTGGCAAGTTCCGGCAGATAACGGCGGCGTGCATACATGGTCTGAACATACCCATGCTCTTTACCGTATGCAATCGTATCATCCATATACTGCTTTACCCCGGAAAATACATTCAGGTAATCTTTAATATAGCGATCCGCTTCCGCCACAGTGACCCCAATGTCCTTGGAAAGGGAAAACGCCCCAATCCCATAGACTATTCCAAAATTCACTGCCTTGGCACGGCTGCGCATCATAGGCGGAAGGGTTTCTTTCGTGTACCCGAACACCTGGCAGGCCGTCCGGGTATGGATATCTTCCCCGGTTTCAAAGGCGTGGATCATATTTTTGTCCTGCGCAATATGGGCGAGGACTCGCAGTTCAATCTGGGAATAGTCCGCGTCCGCCAGCCGCTTTCCCGGCGCCGCCATAAAAAAGCGGCGCAGTTCCCGGCCGAGTTCGGTACGCACGGGGATATTCTGCAAATTCGGCTCCGTGGAACTGATCCGCCCGGTCCGGGTTTCCGTCTGGTTGAAGCTGGTGTGGATTCTTCCGTCCGATCCAGCCACCTTGATCAACCCTTCTA
>CALDJI010000178.1 GCA_937901805.1 uncultured Clostridia bacterium
TATGCCTGCGGGTGAGGGCTTCCAGTTCTTCCTCTACGGCGGACTGCACGCCAAAGGAAATTCGGTTGAAACCCCCTGCCCGGCAGTCTTTGAGCAGGGAAAGCAGGGAGGTGGAGGGGTTTGCCTCCATTGAAATTTCACAGTCCGGGGTGAGATGCGCGCGCCCGGCAATCCCCTCCAAGGCCGCGCACAGGCGCTTTGCCCCGAACACAGTGGGCGTCCCCCCGCCGAAGTAGATAGAATCCACCGATTCGTCCTTTGGTACCAGGCGGTCGATTTCTTTTCGCAGGGCATGCAGATAGCGATCCATCCCTGCATCATCCGGTGTGACGGAATAGAAATCACAATAGGAGCATTTGGACAGGCAGAAGGGGATATGGAGATAGATTCCCAGCATGGAAAAGGCCTCCTTTCAAAGTAAAACAGCAAGAACGGCAGCCGGAACATACGCTTCCGGCTGCCGTCTGCAATCGGGAAAAACGGTTACTCGTCGAGTTTGAGGACAGCCATGAATGCTTCCTGCGGCACTTCGATGCTGCCGAGCTGGCGCATCCTTTTTTTGCCCTCTTTCTGTTTTTCCAAAAGTTTCTTTTTGCGGGTAATATCGCCGCCGTAGCACTTGGCGAGCACGTCCTTGCGCATGGCCTTAACAGTTTCACGCGCGATAATTTTTCCACCCACCGCCGCCTGGATCGGCACTTCAAAGAGCTGGCGGGGGATATTTTCCTTGAGTTTTTCTGCGATTTTGCGCGCCCGGGCATAGGCCTTGTCCGTATGGACGATAAAGGAGAGCGCGTCGACTACATCCCCGTTGAGCAGGATATCCAGCTTGACAAGTTTGGAAGGGGCGTACCCTTTGAGCTCATAGTCATAGGAGGCATACCCACGGGTACGGGATTTTAGCGCGTCAAAGAAATCATAGACGATTTCATTAAGCGGGAGGTCATAGTGCAGATCCACCCGGGATTCATCCAGGTATTTCATGTCCTTAAATACCCCGCGGCGCTCTTGAGCCAGCTCCATGATACTGCCAACATAGTCGGAAGGGCTGTAGATATGCGCTTCCACCATCGGCTCATAGGCCTCGGCGATCAGGGAGGGATCCGGGTAATTGGTCGGATTGTCGATATAGAGTTCTTCGCCGTCCGTCATCTTCAGTTTATAGATAACTGAGGGGGCGGTGGTAATCAGGTCAAGGTTAAACTCCCTTTCCAGCCGTTCCTGAATGATCTCCATATGCAGCAGCCCGAGGAAGCCGCAGCGGAAACCGAAGCCAAGCGCTTTGGAGGTCTCCGGCTCGAAGGAAAGAAAGGCGTCGTTGAGCTGCAGTTTTTCCAGTGCGTCGCGCAGATCCGGGTATTTAGCCCCGTCCGCCGGGTAGATGCCGGAGAACACCATCGGGTTGACGGCGCGGAATCCGGGAAGCGCTTCCTGTACAGGGTTGTCCCTGTCCATGACGGTATCGCCGACCAGGGTGTCCTTGACGTTTTTGATGCTTGCCGTGATATAGCCGACATCGCCCGCCTGAAGGCAGTCGCATGGCTCATGCCGGTCGGCGCGCATGACGCCGACTTCCACCACGTTAAACTGCGCGCCGGTAGCGCACATTTTGATGTTTGTCCCCGGGCGCACCGTTCCGTCAAAGACGCGGACATAGACGATGACGCCCTTATAGCTGTCATAATAGGAATCAAAAATCAAAGCCTTGAGCGGGGCGTTTTCATCCCCGGCAGGGGAGGGCACGCCGCTGACCACCAGTTCCAGGACCTCTTCAATATTGGTGCCTGCTTTGGCGGAGATACGGGGGGCGTCCAGAGCGGGGATCCCGATGACGTCCTCGATTTCATGGCAGACGCGTTCCGGATCTGCGGAGGGCAGGTCGATTTTATTGACAACCGGGAGGACTTCCAGATCGTGCTCAATTGCGAGATAGGTGTTGGCAAGGGTCTGCGCTTCAATCCCCTGGGAAGCGTCCACAACCAGGAGGGCTCCCTCGCATGCGGCAAGGGAGCGGGAGACTTCGTAGTTAAAGTCCACATGCCCCGGTGTGTCGATGAGATTGAAAGTATAGGTCTGCCCGTCGTTTGCCTGATAATCCAGTGTCACAGCTCTGGCCTTGATGGTGATACCGCGTTCCCGTTCCAGATCCATGTTGTCGAGCAGCTGTTCTTCCATTTCCCGTGTGGAAACAGCACGTGTTTTTTCTAGAATCCTGTCGGCAAGTGTAGACTTGCCGTGGTCAATATGCGCGATAATACAGAAATTACGAATATGGTCACGCTTGTTTGACAATCTAATCACCTCAAAAAAGGGGAATTTCAAAGAAAACTGATAACAATTCAGTATAGCATACAAGGGATTTCCTTTGCAAGATCGAGCCGCCTGAAATGGAGAAAGGGACTGAGAAAAAACCATGCCGGTTTCGAGCGTTGTTTTAAGAAAACAAGAAGGGACGGCGGTGTGCCGTCCCTCAAAAAGTTTCTTATCTCACCGCCCTATTGCCGGGCGGGGGAAACTGTTATTCCAATTCGGAATAGTTTCCTAAAAATTGGAACGAATCCAGCTCATAGTCGAGCGATCGGATCAGGCTGAGGACGTCCGGGTTTTTGACGTTCCCTTCAAAGTCAAAGTAAAAGAGAAATTCAAAATCCGTATCCGCCAGCGGGCGGGATTCCAACTTGGTAAGGTTGAGCCGGTTTACGGCAAAACGGGTAATCATCTGGTACAAAGAGCCGGTGACATGGGGCAGGCGTAGAGAAATACTGATCTTATCCGCTCGCTCCAAAATCATTGCCCGTTTGGAGATACAGATAAACCGGGTAAAATTCACCTGGGAGAACTGCAGGTGCTCCCGGACAACCTGAAGGCCGTAAAGATCGGCGCAGGCGCGGGAAGCGATTGCCGCGACATGGGGGTTTTCCGATTCGCTGACCATCTTTGCGGCAGCTGCGGTATTGGAATAGACATGTACCCGGATATGGGGATGTTCTTTCAAAAACTGGGCGCACTGATGGATGGCCTGCTCATGGGAGTAGAGATCTGTGATCTCTTCGAGCGGGAGGTTGGATTTTGCCAGCAGGCAGTGGTCAATTTTCAGTTTTACCCCTTTGACAATAAAGAGGTTATATTTGCGCATGAGATCGTAGACTGCGGTGACCGATCCGGCCGAGGAGTTTTCAATCGGGATAACCCCGTATTCACAGCGCCCGGAATCCACAGCCTCAAACACCCCTTCAAAGGAGGGGAAAAAGGAGAGTTCCCGATGCGCGAACAGCATGCGGCAGGCCTCAAAGGAAAAGGCGCCCTCCACGCCCTGGCAGGCTACCTGCGCATGGGAGGGCAGGCTGGCAGGGGACGACTGCGCGGCGTCCATAAGCTTATCGCACAAGCTCATCTCCTCCGTTGACTGCGCGACAAGCTTATGCTGGAGGGATTTGCTGACGTCCATCATGGTGGTATAGAGCACTTTGGCGCTATCCGCCAGCCGAGGGCCGGCTTTTTGGGAGACTCGCGCAATCACCTGCTGTTCCCTGTCCGGATGGTAGACCGGCAGTCCGTGGCGGATTTTATAATCCGCCACCTGTTCGACAATTTCCATCCTCCGGCAGAACAGTTTAATAATCTGCTCGTCAATCCCGTTGATTTCCAGTCTCAGGGTATCCAAATCCATGATAGGTTCTCCTCTTTTCTGCGGTTATGGGTAAATCAGGCGGTTGGTGTGCGGCTCAGATCTTGCCGTGCATGCAAATCAGCTCCAGCAGGCCGACTGCAACGGCGGCCTCTACGCAGGGGACGGCGCGCACGGCAAGGCAAGGATCGTGCCTGCCCACAATCGAAAGCACAGCGTCCTGCCGGAGTACATAGTCGATGGTCTGCTGTTCTTTGGCAATGGACGGGGTGGGTTTCATCGCGGCACGGAGGATAAGCGGCATCCCGGAAGTGATGCCGCCCAGAATTCCTCCATGGCGGTTGGTCCGGGTTTTGACTTCCTCCCCATCCATATAGAAAGTATCGTTGTTCTCGCTGCCAAACAGCGAGGAGACGCCGAACCCCTCTCCAAATTCCAGTCCTTTGACGGCAGGAATCCCGAACAGGATGGAGGAGAGGATATTTTCCACCCCGTCGAACATCGGGGAGCCTACCCCGGCTGGGAGGCCGAGGACGGCGCATTCAATCGTTCCCCCGACGGAGTCGCAGGCAAGCCTTGCCTTTTCAATTTCCACCTGCATCCGGTGGCCGGCCTGCTCATCCAGTACGGGGAAATCCCGTTTTCCCGCACACAGGAGTTCTTCTTTCGAGAGATGGACAGGATCAAACGGAGAATCCTGTACACCGTGGACGGCGAGCAGATGTGCACCGATAAAAATCCCCCGGTGTTCGAGAATCTGTTTGCAGATCCCGCCTGCAAAGACCAGGGGCGCGGTGAGCCTGCCGGAAAAATGCCCTCCCCCGCGGATATCGTTGTGCCCGCCGTAGCGGAGATATCCGGTATAATCCGCATGGCCGGGGCGGGCCAAGGTCTGGGTACGGCGGTAATCCTGGGAGCGGGTATCCGTATTGCGGATGACTGCCGCGAGCGGGGTTCCGCAGGTAACCCCGTTTACCAGGCCGGAGAGGATCTCCGGGAGATCCTCCTCTTTGCGGGCGGTGGACGCGAGGCTGTTGCCCGGAGCGCGGCGCTTTGCAAACGCACGCAAAGCGTCCAGATCAATGGCTTCCCCGGCGGGGAGTCCGTCCAGGACGGCTCCAATCCCGCCGCCGTGGGATTCCCCGAAAATCGAAAGTTTAATATGGGTTCCCCAACTAGAGGACATGGCAGATACCTCCCAATGCTTGAA
>CALDJI010000179.1 GCA_937901805.1 uncultured Clostridia bacterium
AGAATATAGCTCCCACGCTCATCCTCAAAAACAGGGAAATACTGCCCCGGGCGCTTTTCTTCTACCAGATGATAGCCCCAGCGGCAGGGCTGAGCGCATTCGCCCCGGTTTGCATCCCTTCCCGTCAGATAGCTGGAGAGCAGGCATCTTCCTGAAAAAGACATACACATCGCTCCGTGGACAAACGCTTCGATCTCCAAATCCGGCGGGGTGTTTTCACGGATAACCGCAATTTCCTCCAAAGAGAGTTCCCTTGCCAGTACAACACGCTTTGCGCCAAGACGATATAATTCCCTGGCCGTCAGATAATTGACCACCCCAGCCTGGGTGGAAATATGGATTTCCACCTGGGGAGCAACCTGTTTTGCCAGCATCATTACCCCGATATCCGAAATAATGAAAGCATCCACTCCGCATGCGGCGGTATCTTTCAGATATTGCGGAAGCTGATCCACTTCCTCGCCGCGCGGCAGGGTATTACATGTCAGATACACCTTCACTCCATGCGCATGGGCGTATCCGACCGCCCTGCGCAGGGTATCCAAATCAAAATTTGCAGAAGCGGCCCGCATTCCAAACGCTGTCCCGCCGAGATAGACCGCATCCGCGCCATAGGTGACTGCCGCCGCCAGGCGTTCAAAGTCCCCAACCGGGGCAAGCAATTCCGGTTTATTTACCTGGTTCATGATACCTTCCCTTCTGTTTCATCGATTACTCCGTTGTCTGTGTGCCGTGAACGCCGCCGACTTTTTCTGCTTCTGCACAGTTTACATTATGCTCTGCCAGCGTTTCAGCATAGTAGTATTTTCCCTCTGAGTCGGTGACAAAGAAGTAATACGAGGTATCTTCCGGATAAAGCGCCGCATTAATTGCTTCCAGTCCCGGATTGGTAATCGGGCCGATCGGCAGCCCTTCACAACGATAGGTATTATAGGAATCATAGAGTTCCTGACTGTCGCTGTATGGTTTAATATAGTCATTGACATAGAAAATTGTAACATCGGACTGCAATGTAGGGAATACGGAAGGATTATCCAACCGGTTGTGGAAAACAGAGGAAACCCGCTTCATTTCCTCATTGCTGCCCGCTTCCTTCTGGATAATGGAGGCAAGGGTCAGCGTCTCGTGGAGGGACATGCCCAGTTCTTCCATTCGCTCTTTCATTTCATCTGTAATTTTGGAATCGAAGTTGACAAAGAATTTTTTAATCACAGAATCCACATTCTCATCAATGAAGAATTCATAGGTATCCGGGAACAAATATCCTTCATAGGGGAAATAGATACCGGTATCCGTTGGAATCTGATCTTCAAAATCAAACCCAAACGAACGGTTCTGCAACGCATCAATAAACTCATTTGCAGAACACACCCCATTTTCCTCCAAAATATTGGAAATTTCAACCAGGGACTGCCCCTCTGTAATCGTAACCATGACCGTATTATATTCTTTCGACTGGCTCTGCATGGAATAGATAATCTGATCATAGGACATATTTTTGTTAAGTGTGTATTGCCCGGCATTATAAGGCTCCACATCTTTCAATCCCGCATAGAGCTGGAAAATCCCGGGCTGATTAATGATTCCATTTTCTTTGAGTAATTTGGAAAGCCTGGAAATGGAAGTATCCTTTTCCACAGCAACCACTACTTGTTCTTCCTGTTTATTAAAGCCAAAAATGTCATAGATTGCATAAATCATGACAATGGAAAGGATGATGGAAAAGCCCACGACAGACACCGTGTAGATAATCCCATTGCGCAGCTTCTTTTTTGTTTTCTTGGCGCCTGCCCCTTTCTTTTTTGCATCGGAATGTGCCTTGACATTTCCCATTTCCTCCAGAGAAATCTGGCGCGTTGCCTCCCTGTCCTGGAAAAACTTTTTATGGGGAGGAAGCTTTGCCTTTTTCTCCTGCGGGACATGGACGCGCAATTCCTCCTCCGAAGAACCCTGCTCATCCTGAAACAAGGGGGCGTTATCGACAAACGGGGAAGAGTCCATCCCCTTCTGCTCCGGTTCAACATGGTAAGGATCCGGGCCGATATCCGCATCCTTAAACACATTTTCCATAGAGAACTCCTCTTCCCTGTTCTGGGACTGAGCCGGAGTCTCCTGCTTTTGCAGCTCTTCCTGAGGATGCTTTTCAATATTTTTCAGTTTTTCAAACAGTTCCTGAAATTCGTCCTTTTGTGCCATATACATTCTCCTCCTGCGCCGGAAATTACTCCCTTATGTGCAGTATTCCTGTAAATAGTTGTTTCCTATTGTACTAAAAAACATCCTTTTGCGCAATATGCGCCTTTTCCTTATTCCGTTTCGGATGAACCGTATACTCTGTAATAAGCAGATCCACTGCAACGTCATACCTGCCGTGAATCAATTCCGTCTTGGTACATTTCTGATAACAAATCCCGATTTTGGTTCCCTGATACTTTTGGAGAAACCGATCATAGTACCCTTTTCCATATCCCAGACGATATCCATAGGAGTCAAAACAGAGCCCGGGGACAACGGCAACGCTGTGAGAAAAATCAGTCACCACAGCACAGCGTTCCGGAATCGGTTCCAGGACGCCAAATGTGCGCGGTTCCAGATCATCGAAAGAATGGATTTCATAAAATTGCATCGCCGTTGTCTGAGGAAGACAATATGGAACTGCTACCCGTTTCCCTGCTTTCCAAGCCCGTTCCATAATCTCCCATGTCCCCACCTCGATTGGAGTAGACACATAACAGAGAACCAGTTCCGCCTTTTGGAACACGCGCAGGGAACAAAACCGCCGGGCGATTCTGCTGTCCTTTTGCGCTTTGATATGCGCAGGCATCTGCACGCGAAATTCCCGATACTTTGCACGGAGCTTTTTCTTATACTCCCGAATATCTAATCGCGGCATTGCAAAGACGACCTCAATTGATTTTTTATCTGGCCGCCGAGCAGGCACCCGACAAGCTCCAGGGAAAACTCTGTCGCCACGCCCATACCCTTAGCGGTGACAATCTTTCCATCCACACAGACAGGCTCCTCACTGAGGACCGCGCCATACAATTCTTTTTCAAATCCCGGAAAACAGATTGCCCGTTTTCCATCCAGCAGGCGCTTATGGCCCAAAATGGAAGGCGCTGCGCAGATGGCGCAGAGATACTTCCCATGTTCCGCACAGTAATCAATCGTCTGCTGTACCGTTTCATCCTGTTCCAGATTTGTTGTTCCAGGCAGTCCGCCGGGCAGAACAACCATTTGCAGTTCTTCGGAAAGCTGCACCTGTTCCGCAGTCAAATCGCATTCAATAGTAATTCCATGGGATCCGGTAATCCGTTGGGAGCCAACGCCAACCATCTGAACATTCAGGTTTGCCCGGCGCAGTACATCCACTACCGTCAAACCTTCAATTTCCTCAAACCCCTGTGCAAAAAATACATAGATCATTTTCATCCCACTCTCTAATCCATCATGAGTCCCATATAAGGGACGGTCGTCTCCTGTTTGAAAAGTCTCTGCGTCATCGGAAGATGTGCCCGATCCTTTGTTTTTGGCAAATACATTGTCATCCCAAAAGGAAGTACCTCCCCCTGTCCAAGGGGGCTGTCCGCCTTTAAGCGGAAAAGAAATTCCCGAACGCCGGGGTATCTGGCGTGCAGCCCTGCAAGCACCGCAGGAAAATCCTCTTGCTCACAGCCGATCTCCCGGATAAACAGGGAATCCTCCTCGATCTGTTCACAAAAGAGATACCCCTGCCGTTTTCCTGTAAAAGACAGGCACCGCCTGCCCACATATGCGGACTCTAAAAGGATATAGTCAAGCGCCTGCCTGTCCCAGCGGACAAAAAAAGGCGTTGCGCCGTAATAGGCTTCCCGCAGAGAAAAGAGTTCCTGTCCTTCACAGGGAGCAAAGGACAGCGCCGGGACAGCGCCAATTTCTTCCGGGGTTACCCGCATCCTCTTCACATAATACTCCGTATGATACCCCCGTTTGCGATAAAAGTCAAACAGGGATTCTTCCGCCGGCACCAAAGAAAGCGCGCAGGCTCCTCTTTTCTCAGCTGTCTGCGCCGCATAGGAGAGCAGACGGGAGCTGATCCCTTTTCCCTGAAACTCAGGAAGAGTGGACACTGCATACACATAATCACACAGATGCCGCTCCCCCCGTTCGTCCTCCATCGTATAGGGCATCAGGTGAGCCATCGCCACGGCAGTGCCCCTCTCTCTCCAAACCACGGTATTATCCGGATGGAAGCGGTTTTGGAAAAAGAGATCCTGGTATGCCTGTCCATCCCCGAAACAGGCAGTCCAGATTTTTTCAAGAGCGGGGATATCTTCGGCCCTTGCCAAGGAGAGCATGGACGGTTCCTCCTTTATTCAGCAAGCGTGATAAAATACTTTTCCAGCAGGATTTCCGGCTTATAGGAAAGTTTTGCCTTTCGCAGCCCTTCCGAGCCGGTGTCCTCTTCCCGGTTGATATACTCGAACCCCTGCGCCGCATGTTTTGCAAATTCGCAGTTTATCATAGGGTAGGCACCCTGGATATCGGCAAACGCCTTTTCAATATGGGTGATAAAGGTATTGGAATTGAGCGGTTCCCCAATGGTAAATGCAATGACGCGGCCCTGTGTCCGCAGCAGTCCGCCGACATACCCGAGTTCAAAAAAGTGGATAAGGCTTTCCTGTACGGCGCAGGCTTCATTTTGCTTTCCGGGATCGCTTGCACAGTCATTTTGTTCGCACCATTCTTTGCTCATCTGGACGCACTCCGCAATATTTTCCCGTGTGATCGGCTCATAGGACCAATCCGGATTGTTTTCTTTAAAACGGGCGATATGATTGCGTTTCGAATGATACTTTTTTCCAGACAAAATCGCCAGCTTTTCTGTCCGGTAAATATAGTCAAAGGTATCCCGGTTTTCTTCAAAATGGAACTTTCCCGGCATCAGGGTTTCCAACAGGGCAACCGATTCTTTAGTTGCCGAATAGACGCCAAATTTCATCCCGCGCTGCTCTGCGTCCTCAATCAGAGCCTCCATCACCGGGGCAATATCCCCGCTGCCCGCCGGGTACAGGTAACTCCTTTCCTCCCCTTTTCCGGAACGGGCAAGGTAAAACCCCCGGTACTCCGCCACTTCAATATGGTAGATATCCCTCCAGACAAAATTGTTTCCAAAGGAATACTCCGCGCCGTTATAGTCTGCCTTTTTCAGCAGCGCCTGAATCCAATCCCGGTCGGCAAGCTGAATCGGTTGAAAGTCGATCATAGATTCAATTCCTTCCTGATACACTCCATAATTTTTTGAGAAACCTTCTCAATGGAGTATGGGTTTGTGCCGTCGTCGCAGGAGATCATCTGAAATCCGAGTTTCTCCCCTGCATAACGGGCGCTTTTTGTACATTCTTTTAAATATTGCCTGTTTCTCTCATGGATATCCCGCTTGCTTTCATCTCCACGATACCTGGAACTGATAAGTTTTGCGGAAATCTCAGGATCCATGTCCAGAAAAAGCACGGCGTTGGGACGGGGAAGGCCCAGCTTCCCATATTCATAGTCTTCCAGCCAAGAAAGGTAGTCATCCCATTCCTGCGGCGGAAGCTTGCCCATCTGATGGATCGCGTTGGATGTGGTATAGCGGGCGGCAAGAATCACTGTCCCCTGCTCATAATCCCTTTGCCAAAACTGTTTATAGCTGGCATAGCGATCCACTGCATAAAAAGACGAAGCTGCATAGGCGTTCACTGCATAGGCGTCCTCTCCGAAAGCCCCTGATAAATACAGTTTCACCAGAGCAGAGGACTCATTTGCATAGTCCGGGAAAGAAATCTTCTTCACTTTTTTTCCAAGGGCAATCAGATTCTTTTCCAATAAATCGATCTGCGTAGTTTTTCCGCTTCCATCCAGCCCATCTAGGACAATCAGTTCCATAAGTAAACTCCCCTTTTTTGATATCCCACCCAAACTCACTCCCAGGCTTGTCCCAAACTATTCCACAGAAAACAGGAAGGCCCAGCCTTCCCATTTTCTGGCGTTCTGCGGCTAGTTTCCGACAAGTATCCTTTAACCTCCGCTGTCGGGAATTTGATTTTGCGGAACAGCTCGCATGGATCGTCCCCTGAGGTAACGCTCTCTTTATCCGGCACACAGTAATCATAGGCCGGAATCATAATCTGTACATTGCGTTCCAGGTGGACAATGGTAAACAGGCCGAGTGTGATGCAGACCGTCTTGTTCGGACGGCTTCCGGCGGTAAAATTGCCTTCAAAATAATCCGCTACACACTGCGGCGGCGGTACGCAGACACATCTCGGCTGGCAGTCAATCAGCTGGCAGCTCAGGCACATCGGGTCAACCACCTGCAAACATGCCCTAGGCAGGTTTGTCTTACACAATTCCTCAGCCGGCATACTGCCCATCGCATAGCGATCGTCGGAACAGAAGGTACGGACATTGCCTTCGCTGCCGTACAGGATGACCTTTTTGTTGTGAACTGCAAGTCCGGTCACATTGACGCAGGGCGCCAAAGGCGAGGTATAGGTTTCCAGTTTGACACAGAAGAAAAAGGTCATATCCACAGAATAGAATCCGCGGTTGAAGAGCACCGGTTCGACATCGAGCAAAACATTAAGTACTTCAATCGATTTACACTTGACACTGTTCGCCTGTTCAATCACTGCCTGCCCACTGTCCGTAAAAAAGACTTCCACACCTTCTACGCAGTCTTTATCGCTGCACGAATCATAAATTCGGCCGGCGTCGATACAGACCGCTTCTTTAAAGCTGTTGGAACCGGCA
Organism: uncultured Clostridia bacterium; assembly: GCA_937901805.1. Taxonomy (GTDB): domain Bacteria; phylum Bacillota; class Clostridia; order Oscillospirales; family Ruminococcaceae; genus Pseudoruminococcus_B. The sequence continues at coordinate 6,775 of CALDJI010000179.1, forward strand.
GTAATCGGCGTTACTTTTGAATCAGCCATAGCAATCCTCCTATAGAATCGTATTAAAGCTATGCTTTTGGCGTTGACACCGACGCAGACCTTGGTTGCTGGGGATCCCTGCAAATCGAGTGCAGCCTTACAAAGCTATACTTTATTACCATCTTATGAGAAAGATTGTTTTTCGTGCACAAAACTTCCAAATTTTTTCCGATTAATTGACAAGCTTGATTTTAGCAAAATTAGCCATAATCTTTTTCGTTCCCACTTTATCAAAGGCAATTTCCAAAAGCGTGTCATTGCCCATTGGCTTTGCCGAGAGGACAATGCCCGTACCAAATACAGAATGGCTGACGGTATCCCCTTTGGAAAAGGTGATTGCGGAATTTGCAGACGCACTCGCCCGTTTCTTTCCCTGGGCAATCCCAATGGAACGGGACATGGATATATCCATTTTTCTCTGTGCCTTTTTATCCACTGTCGCGGCATCCGTATTTTGGAATACCCGCACGGTTTCATCCGTCACATCGGTCAGATCCTGCGGGATCTCCCCAATAAAACGGGATGGGCGGTTCCGTACGGTAGAACCGAAGATCATCCTAGTTGCAGAGCTGGTCAGATAGAGCTTTTCCTTTGCCCGGGTAATGCCCACATAGGCCAGCCTGCGCTCCTCTTCTACTTCTTCCGGATTATACATGGACTGCATACCCGGGAAAATTCCCTCTTCCATACCGGGGATAAAGACAAACGGGAACTCCAACCCCTTTGCCGCATGCATGGTCATCAAAGTAACGGCATCCGCAGAGGTATCGTAGTTATCCAGATCGGTAAACAGCGCCACTTCTTCCAGAAATCCGCTCAGGGATGGTTCATCAGTGGATTCCTCGTACTTTATAATATTCGTTGTCAGCTCGTTCACGTTCTCAATCCGGGTAACCCCTTCGTCCCCCATAAGCTCCAAATACCTCAGATATCCGGTATCTTCCAATACTGCGCGGAAAAATTCCTCCAGGCTGAGTTCCTGCTCTTTCTGCATGAGGTTACGGATCATCTGGGCAAACTGCATCAGCGCGCTGCTTTTCCTGGCAAGCGTAGGAAAATCCCCCGCATGTTCCAGCACCTCAAACAGAGAGACGTCCACTGCCTGTGAAATCTGTACAGCGGTCGCCATCGTCGCCTCGCCAATCCCCCTTTTCGGTTCATTGACAATCCGGCGGAGGCGGAGTGTGTCGGAGGGGTTGTTGATTACACTCAGGTAGGCAATCAAATCCTTGATCTCCTTACGCTCATAGAAGCGCAACCCGCCGACCATCCGGTAGGGAATTCCACCCTTGAGCAAATGGCTTTCCAGATTATTGGACTGTGCGTTCATCCGATAGAGGATAGCGTGGTCGGAGTACTTTCTCCCCTTAAGCACATTGTCCATAATGGTTGCAGTGATAAACTGTGCTTCTCCAAAATCATCCTGCGCACGGTAAACAGTGATTTTTTCACCGCCTTTTTTCTCTGTCCACAGGTTTTTCCCCTTACGGTGGGTATTGTTTTCAATCACATGATTTGCCGCATTCAGGATTTTTTAGGTACTGCGGTAATTCTGCTCCAGACGAATTACCAGAGTATCCTGGAACTGTTCCTCAAAATTGAGGATATTTTCAATGGTGGCTCCGCGGAATTTATAGATACTCTGATCGTCGTCCCCCACTACGCACAGATTCCGGTACTTTGAAGCAAGGAGGCTGATGAGCCGGTACTGGGCATAGTTGGTATCCTGGTATTCATCCACCATGATATAGCGGTATTTTTCCTGATAGTGTTCCAAAACATCCGGGAACTTTTCAAAAAGCGTAACCGTCAGGGAGATAATATCGTCAAAATCCACAGCATCCGCCTTTTTCAGCGCTGTCTGATAAGCTTCATAGATTTGGGCGATGGTCTTCTGACGATAGTCTGCCCCATAATTCGCCAGGTAATCGGCTGGATAGATCATCTGATCCTTTGCCCTGCCAATGGCGTTGAGCATGGCTTTTGGGGGAAAACTCTTTTCATCCAGTCTCAGGTTTTTCATACATTCCTTAATCACACGCAGGCTGTCATCCGTATCGTAGATGGTGAAGCTGGACGCATAGCCGAGTTTTTCAATTTCCCTGCGCAGAATCCGGACACAGCAGGAATGAAACGTACTCGCCTGGAGATACGCCGCGTCTTCTCCCAGCATTTTTTCCAGGCGTTCTTTTAACTCCCCCGCCGCTTTATTGGTAAAGGTGATGGAGAGAACATTCCATGGCTTTACTCTTCCAATCGAAATCATATCCGCGACAGCGGGTTCGTCGTCATGGATTCCATCCAAATAAGCCTGAAGAAAGTCCAGCTGATCCTGGGTAACTTGTCCGTATATCTTGTCGCTGTTGTATGCATCCCCGTAGCGGAGCATATTAGCAATCCGGTTGACAACAACCGTTGTCTTTCCGCTTCCTGCCCCTGCCAAAATCAAAACAGGCCCGTCTATTTGATAGACCGCCTTTCTCTGCATGGGATTGAGATGTGAAAACCGTTTGTCCAGAATCTTTCTGCGGATTTCTAAAAACTTCTGCTGTAATTCTGTTTGCATAATGATTCCCCTATACTTTTCTATCATTCTCTTTATAGCATGTAAAAATGAATTTTTAACATTTTATACTTTCTTATTATATCATAAAACGCCCGCTCAAAAAAGGTAAAACCCCCTGCTGAACTGACCAAAGAAGCGCGGGAAAACGGATTTTTTTTGTACCAAAACAGAATGAGATACTCCCTTTGTACAAAATCCGGACGAATCCCCCTTGTTTTCTATATTTTAGAAATTGCATCCGTTTAGAAACGGCACCAGAAAGCTAAGCGGCAAGTGCAAAAAATCCCCTCTGATAAATCAGAGGGGATTTCAAAATTAAGTTTCATGAATATGGAAAACTACTGAACCAGAGGTCCAAGCACCTGAATCAGGACGCCGGCTGCAACCGCAGACCCGATAACACCGGCAACATTCGGCCCCATAGCGTGCATGAGAAGAAAGTTTGCCGGATTTTCTTTCTGACCCACTTTCTGAGATACACGAGCAGCCATCGGAACGGCAGAAACGCCTGCAGAACCAATCAGCGGATTCACCTTACCCTTGGTAAAGATATACATCAACTTTCCAAACAGGACTCCAGCCGCAGTGCCAAAACAGAATGCAATCAGGCCAAGGAGGACAATCCCGAGGGTCTTCCCGGTCAGGAATCGATCTGCCGTCGCAGTAGCGCCTACAGAAATGCCAAGGAAGATGGTGACGATATTCATCAGCTCATTTTGAGCGGTATTGGACAGTCTGGAAACAACGCCGCTCTCTCTCATCAGGTTGCCAAGCATCAGCATGCCGACCAAAGGAGCCGCATCCGGGACGATAAAGGAGACAAGCAGGGTTACCAGAATTGGGAATACCACTTTTTCCAGCTTGGAAACCGGACGAAGCTGTTCCATAACAACGCTGCGTTCTTTTTTCGTTGTGAGAGCCTTCATAATCGGCGGCTGAATAATTGGTACCAACGCCATATAGGAATATGCGGCGATAGCAATAGAACCCAGCAGTTCCGGGGCTAACTTTGAGGTAACAAAAATTGCTGTTGGACCGTCCGCGCCGCCGATAATCCCGATCGCACCCGCTTCATTCGGTGCAAAGCCAAGAAGTGTTGCTCCCAGATAGGTAAGGAAGATGCCCGCCTGTGCAGCTGCTCCAAGTAAAAAGCTCTTTGGATTTGCAATCAGAGGACCAAAGTCCGTCATAGCGCCTACGCCCAGGAAAATCAGAGGCGGATAAATGCCAAGCTTAACTCCCTGGTATAAATAATAAATCAGACTGCCTTCATTATAGGAGGAGAGTCCTGCAACCGGGATGTTTGCCAGCAACATACCAAAAGCAATCGGCAACAGCAAAAGCGGCTCGTACTGCTTTGCAATTGCAAGATAAATCAGAACACAGGCAATAATCAACATAACCCAAGTCTGCCAAGTCGCCTGCATAAAACCGGTATTGTTCCAAATACCGACTAAGGTATCAATAAATGACTGAAACACGTCTTTTCATCCTTTCTAATGGGGGTTTTACAGTTATGTTCAAGCTAGAACGGACGGGTATTTTCCGTAATGCCAGCCAAACCCCAGACAGGACGAGCTTCACGTGCTCTTTTTATGCTTTTTACAACAAATCCGCTTTCCCCGGTTTCCTCCATCATGAAAGCAACCGCAGCGGAAATTGCCGCAACGACTTCACCGGGAATCCCCTCTTCTGCAGCCGGCTGTGCTTTTACTACAGGAGCCGCAGGTTTCAGAGCTGCCGGTACAGCCGGTGTCTGTTTTGGCGCTTCAGGTTTTTTGTCCCGCTTGAAAGAAGACAATACTTTACCCATCGCCCAAATCATGACAATCAGCACAATCAGAGCAAGGAAAACAATGACGAGTCCGGAAATAATAATTACGACCGCAAGCTGCATATCACTCATACGTTTCTTTTCTCCTTGTCCAAAAATTTATTGTTTTTCTAAAGAATACTTTTAACGGCTAATTTATGACAAAGTTAAAAACATTCTTTAAACAGCAACCGAATTCATTATACATGAAATCCGATTATTTTGCAATTGATTCTCCCGAATATTTTCTTGTGATAATTCACAGTGTGTTTTTTCTCTTTTTGTTAAACCTTCTACAATGTCACGATTGACGTGTTTTGAACCGTTCGCATTTTATAGAAATCGCTGAAACGTTTTTTAGATTCCTTCCGTTCACAGAAAGCCAACCCTGGGGTTTTCATTGCCTAACCTCTTCTTTTCGTATTATAATGAAAAAAATTATGCTTTCGCAAGGAGGTCTTTTGATGTTCTTACTCACTTCCTCGACTTCTTCCATTTCTCCGGAGCAGGCCGAACAGACTATCAGCCTTTTTAAACAGATTATGGAAAACGTGCTCAGCCCCCGGATCATCATGCCAATCCTGACGCTGGTTGTTGGAATCGTTGCTATAAAAATCCTGATGAAACTTTTTTCCAGAGCTTTGGCAAAAAGCCGAATTGAAATTTCTCTACATACTTTTTTAAAATCACTGCTGCGGATCTCCCTTTACGTTATCCTTTTTATGACCGCTGCTTCCATGATCGGAATTCCAATCACCTCCTTTGTTACGGTGCTCGGCGCCTTGGGACTCGCTATTTCGCTTGCTGTCAAAGACAGCCTTGGAAATCTGGCCGGCGGTTTTTTAGTGCTTTTTGCAAAGCCGTTTTCAGTCGGAGATTTTGTGGAAGCAGAAGGTGTGAGCGGTACTGTCAAAGCGATCAATCTTTTTTATACCAGACTGAATACCATTGACAATAAACGTATCTACATTCCAAACGGGCAGCTTTCCAACGCCAAAATTATCAACTATTCCGCCGAACCGACCAGAATGTTGGATCGGGTATTTTCCATTGGTTATGAGGATGATATGGATATTGCAAAACAAATTATTATGGACATCATTCTGCACAGTGAATATGCACTTTTAGATCCGGAACCTCTGGTCCGGGTAAAAAGCCATTCCGAAAGCTCCATTGATATCCTGGTCCGCGTCTGGGTGCAGTCGGAATATTATTTTGACTTGGATTATTACCTGCATGAGGAAATTAAGCGGGAGTTTGACAAACGGGGAATCCATATCCCCTACCAACAGCTGGATGTATATTTACGTGAGCCAAAAGAAACCCTTCCTGAAAACGGGAAGTAAAAGAAAATAGGGCTGAGGAACTCCCTCAGCCCTATTTTTATTGATTCATCTGTCCAAGATATTTTTGTTTGGCTTGATTAATTTTATCCTGCTCTGCCGGTTCTGTCTGATACCAGCCGCGTTTTTGCATTTCTGTGAAAATCTCATGCTGAATTCTATGCTCATCTTCCAGCAAATTCATGAACTGCTCTTTAAGCTGTGGATCGCTGCATTCATTCGCAAAAGTGTTGTATGTCCCAGTAATAAATTTTTGAGATGACAACGCATCATCTATCATTGCTTTATCATCAAATTGAATCTGCTCCATCCTGCTTCCCCTCCTAGTTGAGCTTTTGTGTGAGCTGCTGAAAATGTTCCTGATGTTTTGCGGCAATCTGCTCGCATTTTGTTTTAATCTGCGGATCGGACGCGTTTTGTGCATATAGTTTGTACTTTTTGATCAAGCACTGTTCCGCGCTCAGCTGATCTTCAATTGCAGAAAGTTCTTTGGAAGTTAAATTGGCCATGGTCGATACTCCTTTCCAGAATCAAAATAGGACTGCCATGCAAATTCATGACAGTCCTATTCTTTCCAAAAAAGCAAAGCTTATTCGATTTCCTGTGTGAAATCCATCCGATACGTCACCGGATCAACCATTCCGTACTCCAATTCTTCTTCAAAATCAAACGCTTTTGCGGTGCCAAACGCCACACAATCCTCCGGATCTTCTGCCAAATGGGTTTCCAACTTTGTTTCCTGCGAAAGGAGTTCCAGCAGGCCGCCGAGCTTTGCCCCAGCTCCGCAGAGAGTAATTCCATTGTCCTGCAAGTCGCCAACCAGTTCCGGAGGCGTCTGCTCAATTACCATCTGTACAGCCGAAACAATTTCCAGAGCAACCGGGAGACAAACTGCGGCAAGTTCCTTTGCAGGGACTTCCAGCCGTTTTGGCAGGCCTGTCTTCAGGCACCTTCCCTTTAAAGTCACCATCCGTTCCCCGGCAAAAGACTGCATACATCCGGCCGCAATTTTGGCCTCTTCCGCCATTTTTTGCCCAATAAACAGGGCATGTTTCAAACGGATATGCTTGATAATTGCCTCATCAAACGTCCCGCCTGCAATTTTTACAGAATTCTTTGTGACAATCCCTTTTAAAGAGACTACCGCAACATTCGTAGTTGCCCCGCCCACATTGACAATCATATTTCCCTGTGGCTTTGTAATATCAATCCCACTGCCAAGGGCAGCGGCAAACGGCTCTTCTATCAGGTAAACCTTTCTCGCGCCCGCGGACATCGCCGCGTCCACAACCGCGCGCGCTTCCACTTCCGTAATCACTGAGGGCACGCAGATAACAACCCGTGGTTTGACCATAGAACTGCCGCAGACACGCTGCAAAAACACTTTGATCATATCCGTCGTCAGGTTAAAATCCCCGACAACTCCGCCCAGCAGCGGCTGTACCGCCACAATCTGTGGAGGCGTTTTTTCCAGCATATCATAGGCTTTCTGCCCGACCCCTATAATTTCATCCGTCTTTTTGTGGTAAGCGATTGCGGAAGGCTCCCTCAGGACAATCCTTCCCGCGGAGACAGACCGTAACGTTTGAAGTCCCCAAGTCCATTCCAATATCAAAATTCGGCATCTTCGAATTGGCCATCCTTTCTTTCCCGGCGGTTTGGCGTCAATGCAAAACAGACGGCGTAAACCGCCTTTGTCCCAGCTGCTTTGAGTTCTCCGGCACATTCCCGGAGGGTCGCCCCGGTTGTGGAGACATCATCCACCAACAGGAGCGTTTTCCCATAGATCCGCTTTGGATCTGTGATATAATAGGCATCTTTTACATT
>CALDJI010000180.1 GCA_937901805.1 uncultured Clostridia bacterium
GAAGAAAAATAAATCAACATTGCAGAGAACCTTTCAAAGGTTGTTTTATGAAAAGATGAAAAGCACCGCATCCATCTGCCTGGAATGCGGTGCTTTTTTCATCCCCGGCGTTTGCCGGCAGAAACCGTTCCCCAAACAAGCCGGCAGATCTGATGAGGCTATTTACCGGAAAAATCTATACAAAAATATTCGTATGGTTGTATACACGAGTGGCGCGCTTTGGACAAAGGAAAGCGCAGTTGACAGGGGAAATGTGACAAAGTGCAGAAAATAGAGAAGCCCGTCCATTATTTGGAGAAATTCCTTGTAAATATGAATGGATTGTGATATTTTTATGAACGGTAATGACAGGAGCTTTTCACTTGTCAGGAAAGGAAGTATCACAGATGGCACAGCGTTCCAAATGGCAGGATTTCTGGATGATTAACCTGGGGGTTTTGCTGACAGCAGTTGGAATCTATTTTTTCAAATTCCCCAATAACTTTTCCATGGGAGGGGTCAGCGGCATTTCCGTGATCCTCGGCGCAGTGGCGCCGAAGCTGTCTCCGGGAACCTTCCAGTTTATCATCAATATGGTATTGATGGCGGTTGGCTTTCTGGTTTTTGGAAAAGGATTTGGAATCAAAACCGCTTATGCAAGCACGATGCTTTCCATCGAAGTTTCCGCTTTGGAAATTCTGTGCCCCATGAGCCATCCGCTGACCGATCAACCCATGCTGGAGCTGGTGTTTGCCATCATGCTTCCGGGGTTTGGCGCGGCGATCATTTTTAATGCGGATGCGTCTTCCGGCGGAACGGACGTGATCGCTATGATTTTAAAGAAGTTCACTAACCTCAATATCGGCCGTGCCCTGCTCATCAGTGATTTTATTATCACTCTCGGCGCTTTGATCGTTTTCGGTCCGATGACAGGCCTGTGCTCCATGCTGGGTCTTGCAGCAAAAGCGCTGGTTGTCGACCAGGTGATTGAGAGTATCAACCTGTGCAAATTCTTTACCATCATTACGACAAAGCCCAATGAGATCAATGAGTTTATTGTAAAGGATCTGCATCACAGCGCCACAACAATGGATGGATCCGGCGCCTATACCCATGAGAATAAGACCGTCATTGTAACGGTTGTCCGCCGCGGTCAGGCTATCCTGCTGCAAAAATTTGTCCGTTCTGTGGATGAAAAGGCATTCATGATGATTACCAATACCAGCGAGATTATCGGCAAGGGCTTCCGCGGGAATGCCTGATGAATGCTGTATCATCAGAATTGGATCTGTTTTCCCGCGTCCCGGTAAGGGATGTGGGGGAACATCTATCATACAGCGGCGATAAAAAACCACCCTTCCTCCAAGCAGAGAAAGGGTGGTTTTGCTATTCATCTATTTGCCGGTCAATAAACCCGCCGCCCAGGATCATGCCGTCCTCGTCATAGCAGACGCAGGACTGCCCGGGCGCCGGCGCGCGCTGGGGCTGATCGAAGAGTACTTTTGCCCGCCCGTTTTCCAAAGGGAGGAGCGTTGCAGGCGCGTCCTTTGCCATCGAACGGATTTTTACCAGGCAGGAAACCGGCTGCGTCAGTGTCTCAAACGGCTGGTAGGCCATTTCTGAAAGCAGGACGCCGGGGGCGTATTCATCCCCGCTCCAGGCAAGCTGGATGTTTCCGGATTCTGCGTCGATGGACTTGATAAATACCGGTTTTCCCAACGCAATGCCTAACCGCTTGCGCTGTCCCACAGTATAGTGGAGAATCCCCTTGTGAGGGGCGATGATTTTCCCTTCCGGGGAGAGGAAATCCCCCTGTTTTCCCGGCCCGTCGTGCGCTTCAATGTAGGCAGCATAGTCGTTGTCCGGGATAAAGCAGTTCTCCTGGCTGTCTGCGGCTTTTGCAGAGGGAAGGCCGGCCTGCTCCGCAATTTCCAGCACTTCGGATTTTTCCAGATGGGAAAGCGGGAGAAGGAGCTTGCCCAGCTGATGCTGGGTAAGGCGGTAGAGCATATAGGACTGATCCCGTTTCAGGCAGGAGGCCTTGCATACGGCAATACGCCCGTTTTCCAGCCGCTTGAGATCTGCGTAGTGCCCGGTGGCCACATAGGGGAACCCAAGCTCCTCTGCTTTTTCCACAATCAGCAGGAATTTAACCAGCGGGTTGCAGAGGATACAGGGGTTCGGAGTCCGCCCGTTTTGATATTCCCGGCAAAAATGCCGGATAATGGTCTGGGAAAATTCCTCCTCTGCGTTGATTATGTGCAAAGGAATACCCAGAGTATCTGCCGTTTCCTGCGCCGCCCGCACAACGGGGTCATGGGCGGGGGACATTTTCAGCACGACCCCTTCCACAGCATGTCCCTGCTGCTGTAAAAGATGGGTGCAGACAGAGGAATCCACGCCGCCGCTGAGCGCGACCAGGACTTTGGAAGGCTTGTTAGTGGTGTACATCGGAATCCACGATTTCCCCGACAATGGGGACAGGGTCGATCCCCTGGCGGCGGTAGTAGTCGGATAAAGCGGACTTGATTGCCTGTTCTGCCAGCACGGAGCAGTGTACTTTCACAGGGGGAAGCCCGTCCAGGGCCTCCATGACCGCTTTGTTGGTCAGCTTCAGCGCGTCGTCAATGGTTTTGCCTTTGATAAGCTCGGTGGCCATGGAGCTGGTTGCGATGGCGGCGCCGCAGCCAAAGGTTTTGAATTTGACGTCCTCAATGGTGTTTCCGTTGATTTTCAGGTACATTTTCATAATATCGCCGCACTGGGCGTTGCCCACTTCTCCAACGCCGTTCGCGTCTTCAATTTCCCCGACGTTGCGGGGGTTCATAAAATGATCCATTACTTTTTCACTATAAATCATGGAAAATTCCTTCCTTTCTCAGTTTGGTTTTATTTTCCGCTTTCCGCTTCCATCATGTCTTCCCAGACGGGGGACATGGCGCGCAGCCGGTCGATGACTTTTGGTACGCATTCCAGGATGTAATCGACGTCTTCCTGCGTATTGTAATCGGAAAGCGAGAGGCGCAGGGAACCATGGGCGACCTCATGGCGCAGCCCGATGGAAAGCAGGACATGGCTTGGATCCAGGGAACCGGAGGTACATGCGGAACCCGAGGAAGCCGCAATCCCCATGCTGTCGAGCAGCAGGAGAAGCGCCTCGCCCTCCACCCCTTCAAAGGAGATGTTGATATTGGTACACAGGCGTTTGGACGGGTGGCCATTGAGTTTGGTGTAGGGGATTTTTGTCAGTTCCGAGATGATCTGATCACGGAATTTTGTCAGCTTCAAAACCTTTGCATCCATTCCCTGGACAGCGTCCTCTATGGCCTGTCCCAATCCGACAATATAGGCGACGTTTTCTGTGCCGGCCCGGTGTCCGCGTTCCTGCGCGCCCCCGTCGATCAAATTCGGGAGGACGACGCCTTTGCGCACATACAGCGCGCCGATCCCCTTCGGCCCGTGGATTTTGTGCGCGGACAGCGAAAGCATGTCAATATTCTGCTCCCGGACGTTAATCGGCACGTTGCCCACAGCCTGTACGGCGTCGGTGTGGAACAGGCCCCCCGCCTCTTTGCAGACAGCGCCGATCTCGGCAATCGGTTCTATGGTCCCAATTTCATTGTTTGCGTACATAATGGAAACCAGCGCCGTATCTTCCCGGATGGCGTCTTTCACCTGCTGCGGATCGATTCGCCCGTCCTTGTCCACCGGGAGGTAGGTCACCTCGTATCCCAGACGTTCAAGGTGCTGCGCGGTGTGCAGGATGGCGTGGTGTTCAAACGCGGAAGTGATCAGGTGTTTTTTTCCTTTTTTTCCCAAACGCTCCATGGTGCCTTTGAGCGCCCAGTTGTCGGATTCAGAACCGCAGGAGGTAAAATAAATTTCACGCGCTTCACAGCCCAGAGCGTTTGCGACACGCTCGCGGGCAGCTTCGATGGCGATGCTGGAATCGCGCCCGATTTTATATAAGCTGGATGCGTTTCCATATTGCTCTTTCAGATAGGGGAGCATGGCCTCAAATACACGATCAGAAACCTGTGTGGTCGCTGAGTTATCGGCATATACAAAATGTCCCATTGTTTTTCACCAATCTTTCTTGTTTCCTTTCTTGCCGAAAGGTTTCTTTCAGGCAGCAAATGGCCTTGAGAATAATATATACCAAAATACTATGAATTACAAGACCAAACGGGAAAATTTCATTTTTCTGCTTGCTTTGCCTTGATTTTTTGGGATTGGGACACGGCAAGCTGGTCGCACCGCTCGTTTTCCGGATGCCCCGCATGCCCTTTGACCCAGACCAGGGTAACCTGATGGTATTCAAACAGGGTGAGCAGCTTATCCCATAAATCCGGATTGACGGCAGGATCTTTTTTGTTGCGCATCCAGCCGTTTGCCTTCCACTTTTTGGCCCATCCTTTTTGCATCCCGTTGATTAGGTACTGGGAATCGCTGTATAGGGTGACGCGGCACGGTTCTTTTAAGGCGCTCAGCCCTTCGATCGCAGCGGTCAGCTCCATCCGGTTGTTGGTGGTATCCGGTTCTCCCCCGCACAATTCCTTTTCATGCTCCCGGTAACGGAGGATCGCCCCCCATCCCCCCGGGCCCGGATTGGACAGGCAGGAGCCGTCCGTATACAGTTCCACAAACTTTTGCGGGTTCGTCATATTCCGATTCTTCCTCCAATACTGTAATAACAGGGAGCCGGGCCATTTGTCAGTCAGCGGGCAAAAGAGATTGTCTGTTGCCGGAAATAATGGCTGTCATACGCTGATCTTTCCCCGGCCGGCCTTTGTCAGGGATTATTATAGTATAAAGCGGGTTGTTTCACAAGCGATTTTCCGGATTTCATGTCTTATCCGGATGCGGCAGAAAAAGAGAGGGGGATTTTTGTGCAGCAGTCTGTCATTGCCATGGTGCTTTCCCTTGCTGCGGGTCTCGCAACGGGAATTGGGGGCATGGTGGTATGTTTTTTAAAAGTGCCTACCAGAAAGGTTTTGAGTATTGGGCTTGGTTTTTCCGGCGGGGTGATGGTTGCCGTTTCCCTGATGGATTTGCTGCCGGAGGCGTTTTCTGCCTGTATGGTTCCCATGGGGAAACTTGCGGGAGGGCTTTATGCCATTGTGATCATGGCGGTTGGGATGCTGTTTGCTGCTCTGATTGAGACTTTTGTCCCGGAGCGTCCGAATTTTCAGGCGTCCGAGGAACGGGGAAGCGTGTACCGGATCGGAATTTTATCTGTTTTGGTGGTTGTGCTCCACAATATGCCGGAGGGAATCGCCACCTTTTTAAGTTCCTATAAAGATCTGAGTATTGGCATTCCGATTGCCGCGGCAATTGCCCTGCATAATATCCCGGAGGGGATTGCCATTGCCGTCCCGCTTTTCTATTCCACAGGGAACCGTGGGAAAGCGTTTTCCTATTCTCTGTTGTCTGGCCTGAGCGAGCCGCTCGGCGCGTTGATTGCTTTTTTCCTGTTGCGGAACTTTGTAGACGAGTTTATTCTTGGCATGCTCTATGCCCTGATTGCAGGGATTATGCTGTTTATCTCCCTGGATAAGCTGCTGCCCTCTGCGTGGACTTATGGCAGCAGGAAGACGTCTATTTTGTCCGCTGCCGCCGGGATTGCGCTCATGTGCTGCGTCCTGGTCCTGACCTGAATGGAAACGCCGGCGAAAAGATTGCCTGTTTGAATGAAGGCTGTAAAAAACGGGAAACCTTTGGATGAGAGCATACACATCTTGACCAAGACCGATCGCGCTTTCAACGCACGGTTGATCTTGAAATTTGCATCCTGACAGGGCTCGTCTTATCAGCAGCGCCGGAAGAAAAACGATCCGGCCGGAAATCCAAGCGCAGGTATCGGAGCTGATCCGGTTCCGGGAAGGCAAAAACAAGGGCTTTGCTGCTCGAAGCGCCTCACCCTCTAAAGGGGGCAATTCTCTTCCAGCAGCCCGAAAAACAAAACGGGTCTTTCCGCGAACAGTTTTTTATAGCGGCTGACTGCCGTTATTCATCATGGCTCTGCGCTTGGGTTCTAGGATTGAAGGAGGAAAATCCGGAGCCTCTGTCTGAAAATGAAAACCTGCTCAAAAGCCGGATGGTTTTTGCCCCATCCAGTGCAGATAAAGCTTCTTCCAAACTCCGGCATACAGTTCCAGGTTTTGATTGATTCAGATTTCCCCGGCAAGGTAAAAATTTTTGGCTAATAGCCGTCCTCTTCTGCCGAACGGGTGCTTCCGGCGGAGCGAACAGCTTATTTGATAGAAAGGTAGCTTTTGCGGCCGACGCCGGCATGGCTTCTCTCAAAACGGGAAGGAAAACAGCATGTGGATCGGCGCTCTGTTCAGTATTGTTCGGCATGGTTTCCGCAATAGACTTCAGAAAAAGGAAACTCTGTACGCAGGGATTGGCCCACCGTCCGATTATGCTTCGCAGAAGAGGGACAACGGTTTTTTCTTCTGTGTGCAGAGAGGTTATATTCTCAAGTACGGGATTGGATCAAAAGGACAGAGGTTGCGTTTCATTGGTTTCCCGATCCGGGAGAACTGCTTGACAGAAGGGGGATGAACGTTTACAATTTAAAAAAGATGTCTGTACGGATTTTGATCATTTGATGGTAAATAAATCAGAAAAAATCAGAAAAGTATGAAAATCAGTGCGGAAAAAATACGGATAAAGTGAACGGAGCCGTATTTTATTTCGCCGAATTACATTTGGAGGTATTGATTTTGGCAGGAAAAGAGAATAAAAGAACGCCGGAGAATGCGGCTGCACCGTCCCAGAAAACAACGAGAAGAAGGACGGTAAAAAGCCCGGCAAAGCCTGTACAGAAGGCTGCAAAAACCGCGGACAAACCCGCAGCGGCAAAGAAGGCCGCGCGGGAAACGGCTTTAGCCAGGGGGACGGAAAAAAGAACTGGCCGCAGAAGCCCTAGAGAACGCACGAAAACTCCGGTAAAAATCATTCCACTTGGCGGACTGAATGAGATCGGAAAAAATATGACTGCCTATGAATGTGGAAACGATATTTTTATCGTGGACTGTGGGATCGCTTTCCCGGATACGGAAATGCTTGGCGTTGATTTGGTCATCCCGGACTTTTCTTATGTGGAACGCAATAAGGAGCGCGTCCGCGGCGTCGTGCTCACCCATGGACATGAAGATCACATCGGCGGCCTCCCGTTTTTGCTGAAAGTCGTGAACGTCCCGGTTTATGGAACCAGGCTGACCCTTGGCCTTGTCGAAGGAAAACTCAAGGAACATGGCCTGCTCGGCAGCGTTCAGCTCAACGTTGTCCGTCCCCGGGATACGGTAAAACTCGGCTGCATGGCTGTAGAATTTATCCGCGTCAATCATTCTATCCCGGATGCAGTGGCGCTTGCTATCCATACTCCGGCAGGTGTAATTATCCAGACGGGGGATTTTAAAATTGATTACACTCCCATTGAAGGGGAGATGATCGATCTGGCCCGTTTTGGGGAACTTGGCAGCAAAGGAGTACTGGCGCTTCTGGCAGATTCTACGAATGCGGAAAAGCCTGGAAGTACCATGAGCGAACGCAAAGTAGGGGAATCTTTTGAAGGCCTTTTCAAAAATGCGGGCAGCCGCAGGATTATTGTTGCCACCTTTGCATCCAACGTCCACCGTATCCAGCAGATTATTGACTGTGCGGTCAAAAGCGGGCGTAAGGTCGCCGTTTCCGGGCGCAGTATGGTCAATGTCGTTGCTAAGGCGACGGAACTCGGCTATCTCCATGCACCGGCGGGGATTTTGGTGGATATTGATTCGATCGGGCGGTATCCGGATGAAAAGATGGTCATTATCACAACCGGCAGCCAGGGAGAACCGATGTCCGCCCTGTTCCGTATGGCGATGAGCGATCACCGGAAAGTGGAAGTTACTCAAAATGATTTCATTATTATTTCAGCTACCCCAATTCCCGGCAATGAAAAATTTGTCGGCCGTGTAGTCAATGAACTCATGAAACTCGGTGCGGAAGTCATCTATGAAAAGATGTATGAGGTGCATGTCTCCGGACATGCCTGCCAGGATGAGCAGAAGCTTATGATCGGCTTGACCAAGCCAAAATATTTTATGCCGGTGCACGGTGAATACAAACATCTGTGCAAACATGCCAGCTTGGCGCGCAGCATGGGGATTCCAAACGAGAATATTATCATTGCGGATATTGGCCGCGTTGTGGAATTCAACGGGATCAGCGTGGATACCACCAATACTGTCCCGGCGGGAAAAGTCCTGGTGGACGGATACGGCGTAGGGGATGTGGGCAGTATCGTCCTGCGTGACAGGAAACATCTTGCGGAAGACGGACTGATTGTTGTCGTTGCTACCATCAACGGGCAGACTGGGCAGGTTGTCGCCGGACCGGACATTGTTTCCCGTGGGTTTGTCTATGTACGGGAAGCCGAAGACCTGATGAACGAATCCAAGCGTGTTGTCAAGCTGGTACTGGAGGACTGCCATGCCAAGGGCATCCGAGAATGGGGCAATATTAAGGTGAAAGTTCGGGATTCCCTAAGCGATTACCTCTATGGGAAAACCAAAAGAAAACCGATGATTCTTCCAATTATTATGGAAGTATAATTTTCCAAGGCCCGAAAAACAACCGGGCTGTCAGAAGGCTGGGATGACGATGAAAAAACGACTATGGATTTTTGGTCCGATCGTATATGTGCTGACAGCGCTCTGCATTATTATGCTGGGCATGCTGTTTGCGCTGAACAGGACTTATTTCTATATAGCGCTGGTATTGTTTTTAGGCGCGGCGGCCTTTTTTGTGTTTGAGTCCCAGAATATTCAAAAGGCAATTGCAAGACTGCTTGCAAAGATGAGCAGCAATTTGGATTTGGCCCAGCATGAATCACTGATCAGCTTCCCTCTGCCGGTGTTTGTTGCCAATTCTTCCAGGGAAATTGTCTGGTACAATGAGCATTTTAAAAACACTGTGCTGGGCGGTATCGAAGCATATGGAAGTGATGTCTCCGCGGTTTTAGGGGATAGGACGATAGACGACATCCTTCAGGAACCCGGGGCCTATGTGGAGTATAATGAGCATCAGTATAAAGCATATGCCTATAACTCCCGCTCCAATGAAGCAAGCCTGTATATTTTTGTGTTTGTCGACGAGACGGAGACGTTCAGCGACGCTGTGGAATATCACGAGACCAGACCCTGCGTGATGCTCATGCTGGTGGATAACTACGATGAATTGCTTCAAAATGCCAAAGAGAGCGAAAAAGCCCAAATGATAGGGGAAATTGAATCCCTGCTCGAGGATTTTATCAGCAAGACAAATGGTTTTATGAGAAAATTGGATCGGGATCGGTTTATTGCAGTTGTGGAAGAACGCCATATGCGCGAAATTGTCGAAGGCCGGTTTCAGATCCTTGATAAAGTCCGTAAAGTGACTTCCGGAGAGCGTCTTTCGGCGACTCTTTCCATTGGAGTCGGCCGGGATGCCGCCAATATGCACGAGGCGGATGAGCTTGCCGGCCAGGCGTTGGATATGGCCCTTGGACGCGGCGGTGATCAGGCAGCTGTCAAGACGCCTACCGGATTTGAATTTTTTGGCGGTATGTCCAAGGGAGTAGAGAAGCGCACCAAGGTTAAGACCAGGATCATTGCAGCGGCACTGCTGGAACTCATTGAGGCGAGCGATAATGTCATTGTGATGGGGCATCGTTTTGCAGATTTGGATGCTTTGGGTTCCGCAATCGGAATGGCGAGCGGGATCCGGGAACTCGGCAAGGATGCCGTTGTTGCTATCAATAAGGAAAAAAACCTGGCCAAACCGCTCTATGATCGGATGGTTGCCAATGGGCTGGAAGATCTGTTTATCGAGCCGGATGAGGCGATGTTCTATATCACAAAGAAAACGCTTTTGATTGTAGTGGACACCCACATCCCAACGCTGCTGGAGTCTGCGGAGATTTATCAGGCATGTAAATCTGTGGTTGTCATTGATCACCATCGGAAGATGGTCAATCATATTGCTAATGCGGTTATTTTTTACCATGAACCATTTGCCTCTTCTGCATCGGAAATGGTGACGGAACTCCTCCAGTATTTTTCCGATAAACCAGTGCTCAACCAGGTGGAGGCAGAGGCGCTTCTTTCCGGTATTATGCTGGATACCAAGAATTTTGTCCTGAAAACGGGAGTACGTACTTTTGAAGCTGCCGCTTACTTAAAGAAACTTGGCGCAGACACAGTAGAGGTCCGCAAGCTGTTTGCAAGCGATATGGAATCCTACCAGCGCAAGACAAGGCTTGTCTCAGCGGCGGAGGTGTACCGTGAATGCGCGATAGCAACTTCTACCGGGCATACGGAGGATATGCGTGTGGTTGCCCCGCAGGCGGCGGACGAGCTGCTTGGAATCAATGCGGTCGACGCTTCTTTCGTCCTGTTTGAAACGGGGGATACCGTGAATATCAATGCCCGTTCCATGGGAGGGATCAATGTCCAGTTGATCATGGAAAAACTTGGCGGGGGCGGCCACCTGACAATGGCGGGGGCGCAGATCAAAGGTGTAACGATGGAAAATGCGCGCCAGAAATTACTGCTTGCAATCGATGATTACTATGATGAGATAGAAAAAGAACAGTCAAAGGAGAATTGAGAAATGAAGGTCATACTGAAAGCAGATTTGAAAGGGACGGGTAAAGCCGGGGAATTGATTAATGTATCCGATGGATATGCCAGGAATTTCCTGTTTCCAAAGGGACTTGCGGTAGAGGCGAACGCTCAGGCGCTCAATGATCTGAAAAATAAGGAGCAGGCCAAGCAGCACAAGGCAGAAGTAGAGCTGGAAGCCGCAAAACAAGCCGCCGCAAGAATTGATGGAAAATCCATCAAAATCATTGGCAAGGCCGGGAAAAATGGACGCCTTTTCGGTTCAATTACAGCAAAGGAGATTGCTCAGGAAATTACAAAACAGCTTTCTATCCCGGTGGATAAGCGGAAAATTGTACTGAGTATGGATATTAAGGCTTTCGGTAGCTATCCAATTGAAATTAAACTCCATGCAGGCGTTGTTGCTAAAGCAACTGTAATGATAACAGAAGCATAAAAAATCGTACGGAAAATGGAAGGGAGAACAGGAAAATGCCGGAACAGAGTATTGAAAACCTTGCATCCAGGCAGGATCTGGAAGAAAAGCTTCCCTTTAATCTGGAAGCGGAGCAATCGGTTTTGGGCGCTGTCCTGATTGATTCTTCCTGCCTTCCCGCTGTCATGGAGTATGTAAAACCGGACAGTTTTTACAAGCCGTCCCATCGGGTGATTTTTGCCTCGATGGTACGGCTTTTTACCGCAGGGCTGCCGGTGGATTTTGTCACAGTTCTGGAAGCAGTCAAAAACGAACGGGAATTTGACAGCGAGGACAGCGCCAAAATCTACCTGACTCAGCTTGCGCAAATTGTACCCTCCGTTGCGAATGTGGAGACTTATGCGAGAATCGTGCAGGAAAAGTTTTATGTACGCAACCTCATGGTGACAGCGCATGATATCCTGGACAGCGCAGCTGATTCGGCTGAGGATGCCGGTCATCTGCTGGACGCTGCAGAACAGCGCATCTATGATATCCGGCAGGGACGGGATTCCCGCGGGCTGCGTAAAATTGATGAAATCATTGTGGAATCATACAGCCGTCTGCAAATGATGAGTTCTGATCACCATAATCAGAATACGGGGCTTCCTACAGGGTATCCTCTGTTGGATAATATGATTTTTGGGCTGAACAAATCGGATTTGCTGATTATAGCCGGGCGTCCCGGTTCCGGAAAAAGCTCCCTGGCTATCAATATGGCGCAGAATATTGCCCTCAAATACGCCCCGGAAGTGGACATTGCGATTTTCTCTTTGGAAATGTCCGGTGAACAGCTTGTCACCCGCATGCTGTCCTCTGAAGCGAGGATTGATAACTCGGCTTTCCGGACAGGGAGACTGGCTGCGGAGGAATGGGTGCGCCTGGCTTCTGCGGCGGATGTGCTTTCCAGAAGCAACATCTATATTGACGATACTTCGGGTATCACGGTGCAGGAAATCAAAGCCAGGCTGAGAAGGATGAAAAACCTCGGACTGGTTGTCATCGACTATTTACAGCTGATGACAAACGGCGGTAGAAAAGGCGATGGGAACCGCGTACAGGAAGTCTCTGAAATGACGAGGAATTTGAAAATTATGGCAAAAGATCTGGATGTGCCGGTTATCACCCTTTCGCAGCTCTCCAGAAGCCCGGATTCGAGGACGGATCATCGTCCTATGCTTTCTGATTTGCGCGAATCCGGCTCCATTGAGCAGGATGCAGATATCGTCATGTTCATTTACCGGGATTCCTATTACAATGAGGACTCAGAGGAACCCAATGTGGCGGAGTGTATTGTGGCAAAAAACCGTCATGGCGAGACGGGAACTGTAAAAATGCTTTGGGAAGGGGAGTACACTCATTTCGGAAATCTGGAGCTTTATCGAAATGAACCGTAAAGTATTTTCAGCGATTAAACAATATTCCATGCTGGAGCCGGGAGACTCTGTGATTATTGCGTGTTCTGGCGGGGCAGATTCCACTGCTCTGCTTGATTTTTTCTGCAAAAACCGCCGGCAGCTTTCCCTTTCTGCTGTTCTTGCCGTTCACGTCAATCATCTTCTGCGAGGCGAGGAGGCCCTGCGGGATGAAGAGTTTGTGCGCAGGCTGTGCGCTGCTGAAGGAATCCAGTGTCTTGTGGAGCGCAGGGATATTCGGAAGCTTGCAAGTCTGAGCGGGGAATCTCTGGAAACCTGCGGACGGCGGGTTCGCTATGAGATATTGGAAAATATAGCCCAAAAATACCGCGCGAAAATTGCAACGGCCCACACGCTGGGGGATAATGCGGAGACCATCCTCTTTCGTATGGCACGGGGAACCGGCCATAAAGGATTGTGCGGAATTCCCCCGGTAAGAGGCAGAATCATCCGCCCTCTGATTTTCTGCACCCGGCAGGAAATTGAGGGATATCTGGCGGAGCAGGGTTTGACCTATTGCACAGATAGCAGTAATTTGGAGCTGGAGTTTGCGCGCAACCAGATCCGGCAGGTTGTCATTCCGGCTTTGGAACAGATAAACCAGGCTGTCCAGGTGAACCTTGCACGCATGAGCGGGCAGCTGCGGGAAGAAGAGGATTTTCTGGAAACCCTCTGCTTAAAACAGATCAAGCAGATGCAGACCCCTCTGGGATACGACTGCCGTAATTTTTCCACTTTGCATCCGGCGTTGCAGCGTAGGGTTATTTTTTCTCTGGCTGGAAAACGGGTTCCATCAGTGGATGAAAAGCGGGTAGGGCTTATATGCCGAGCCCTGGAAACCGGACAGGGGAAAATCCGTTTAGATGGGGATTTTTATGCAAATATTTCCCATTTCCTGCTGACGTTTGAGAAGAAAACGGAACCAAATCAGGAAGAATGGCAGATTCCATTAAAGCAGCTGCTTGATGGGAGGGGACAGGCTTCTGTTTCGGTTACTGTAATTGAAAAAGAAAATTGGGAGAATTTTAAAAAAATTCATAAAAACCTATTAAAAAGCGCACTCGACTATGATAGAATTATAGGAAATGCCGTGCTTCGGCATAAAAGGCCTGGAGACAGCATCCGTTTGGCTGACAGGAAGATGACAAAAACCTTGAAAAAACTGTTATCCGAGTATAAAATTCCTATTCAGATACGTGAGCGACTTACCGTTCTCAGCGATGAACAGGGTGTGATCTGGGTAGAGGGATTTGGCTGTGATGAACGGGTGGCGCCTACTGGGCGAACCAAGCGGGCTTTATGTTTTACGGACACCATACAGGAAAGTGGGTAGACAGGAAATGAGACAGGATATTCTCAGGACATTGGTCAGCGAGGAACAACTGCATGAGAAAGTGGCAGAATTGGGAAAACAGATTTCTGCAGATTATGAAGGGAAATCCCTTATGCTTGTCAGCGTACTCAAGGGATCTGTTGTATTTATGGCAGATTTGATGAGGGCAATTACCATTCCGGCGCGAATCGACTTTATGTCGGTTTCAAGCTACGGTTCCGGTACGAAAAGCCGCGGGGTTGTCAAAATCATTAAGGATCTGGATATTCCACTGGAAGGATACGATCTGCTGATTGTGGAGGATATTCTGGACAGCGGGAATACTCTCAGTTATTTAAAGGAAATCCTGTCTTCACGCGGACCGAAAAGCATCCGTATTTGTACCTTGCTGGATAAACCGGAGCGCCGTACGGCAGATATCTCGCCGGATTACGTCGGTTTTGCTGTACCGGATGAATTTGTGGTCGGATATGGTTTGGATTATGCACAAAAATACAGAAATTTGGATTATGTGGGT
>CALDJI010000181.1 GCA_937901805.1 uncultured Clostridia bacterium
CCGCCCCACACATAGGGATACCCTAAATACTTCTCTGCCTCGGTGATAAGGGTGTTGAACCGCTCGTCCGTCAGGTATTCAGCGGGAATCTCCCAAGCGGTGGGCGGGTTCTCGATGTACTTGTTCACATACCCGGAGGACGGGAACAGGTCGGGGCGGTTGCCCAGGGTGGACATATAGGTGGCGTACAAGGAAAGCTGTCCCTCGCCCATCATGTAGACAGGCACATGGGAGAGGTCGAAGTTCTCCAGCGTAACGGTGCAGATGGTCCAGGTATAGGGCACTTGGACCGTGTAGGTGTTGCCCTCGCTGTCCGTCCGTGTTTCCGTCCGATACCGGGTTTCCGTAGTTACGGTTTCGGTGAGGATATATTGCTTGTCAAAGAGAGTTTGAAGGTCGCCCTGTACCTGGTCGATGGTGAACACTCCTTCATGGAGCGCCGACAAAATGGAGATCAGTACATAGGGATCATGCTCGATCTCGTCCAGGTCGAAGTGATACTCGTCATAGTTGTGGGTGGCCTCGTAGGTATCCAGGTATTTCCGCAATTCATCTTCTTTGGCGCAGTAGGTTTCTTCCGCCGCCAACATATCGGCATCCTCGGAGAGATAGGAGGACGCCATGATGTTGGACACCCCGCCGCCGAACATGGAGGAACAGGATTGCAGGGAGCCCAGCAGCATCACCAGCAGAAGGCTGATGCCGCCCACGATCAGCGCACCTTTCCAATGCCGTTTCAGGAAAAGGGTGGTGCGCTTGGACTCCTGGGCGGTTTTCTTGGCCGCTTTTGCCGTGGCCTCCGCTGTTTTCCCGGCCTGGGCGGTCTTGCCCGCCGCCCGGTATGCCGCCGCATATTGCTTTTGCAGCTTCCGTTTCTGCCACAGGCGGGAGATGGGATTGGATGCAAGCTGGGGGTTCTCCGCCACGGCTTTCCGATAGTAGAAATCCGCATTGGCCTTGCCCGCCGCCTGCTCCGCCTTTGCCGCGTCTTGCCAGGGTTTCAGCTTGCGTTCCGCTCGCCAGTTCCGGACACGGCGGTTCCCGTAGCCCACAGCCTTCTCAATACCGCGTTCTCCCAGGTGGCCTGACTGGACGCCGGAATTTTCCTGCTCCACCTCCCGGACCTTGCCGTGGATCGCCGCGCCCGCCTCCTGGATGGGGCGGGACAGCGGATTGGCGTGGGGCTTTCCCGGACTCTTATTGGGGAGCGCGTCCCTGGCGGCATCCAGCCGGTCCGCCGCCTTGTCCGACTTTCGGATGGCCCCTTGCAGCTCCGGCGCCACCCGGTCTGCCTCGGAAAACTGCAATCGGGAGGATGGGCGGCTCGCTGCCGCCCGGCCCTCCCGATAGGCCCTGCGCTGTTTCCGGCGCTTCTTTTTGGCTGCTGCCTGTTCCCGGTGCAGTTCTGCACGGTCCACAGCTTTCCCGGCTGCGCCCGCCGCGTCGCCGGATACAGAATGGTCCTGCTCCGGCATCCGGTCAGAGGGATAGGTAGTCTCGCCCGTGACCAGATTGACGGATACCGCCCCGTCACGGGTCATCTTCTGCGCCTCCTTTTCGGGGGCTTTCCATTCTTTCAAGGTGCGTCACCTCCTGTTCCATAGGGGCAGATGTTAACACAGGCCCCGGTTTCGATCATGGCAATGTACTGGAAAATGGGATAGGCCTGGGGCGGGCAGACCGCGTTCCCCAGGGTTTTCAGCCGCAGCGCCCGGTTGTCGGTGTCCTCGGTCATGCGGGGGACTCCTTCGGGCTCGGCACGCCATAGGATGCGTCCGTCCATTTCGGGGGGAATCCCATGAGCCATTCCACCCAGTCCGGGTTCAGCGCCGCTTTCTCGGAACGGGGCTGCTCCTGCCGGATCACCTGGGCCGACAGGTTGGAGGATGGGGATATGTCCCGAAAGGCCGCCGGTTTCAGGGTGGAACGGTAGCCCTCCGACGCTGCCGGGGTCAGATAGAACACCGCTGCCGACAGGCTGAGGCTCCAGATCGACCCGTCCTTGTTCCGCTTGCGGAATATCCCATTGTCCGACAGGAACACATCCAGGTTGGCAGCGTCCCGCCCTGTGGATTTGTCGGAGGCAAGGGGTGTGGGAAACATCAGCCGCGACGATAAAAGTTCGCTGGCGCTCATGCCATGCGCCGACGCCGCAAGCCGGAAATACGAATGGGAGAACAGCGTATCCCGCTTTTGCCAGGTCAAAGATCGTTTTGTCGAGCCCCATATTGATGAAGCCAGCAACATTTTCCCCAAGCACCCAACGGGGCCGCAATTCGGTAATAACGCGGCACATCTCCGGCCACAGGTAGCGTTCATCCGCAAAGCCCCGCCGCTTTCCTGCGGTGGAGAAGGGCTGGCACGGGAATCCGCCGGAGAGGATGGTGACGGTTTCAAGTCCTGTTTTCTCAAAAAACGCCTCCTTCGTGAATGTGGTGATGTCCCGAAACTTCGGCACATCCGGCCAATGCTTTTGCAGGATGGAATAGGGATAGTCCGCCCACTCGCATTGACAGACCGTTTCAAAGCCCGCCGCCTCTGCCGCCAGGTCCAGCCCGCCGATTCCGGAAAAGAGGCTGACATGGGTTAATCGAGTAGCAATTATTTGCTCACCTCCTGGTTAGAGAATATAAAGAAGCCCATTTCTCAGTGAAACGGGCTTCATCTGTCGTGCTTATTTTTCTCAATTAAAGTTGCTACATCGGGAACTCCCTCTCTAAAGTCTAAAATTGTTGGATTACATGGCTTTCTAGGTAACTTTAAATAGAGTTGAACGCGATCATTGTAACCATACTTCAGGAATTCGAGCAGCGGATACAACTCATTCAACACCCGGTACGATGTCATTTTACGGTCAATTACGCAGATAAAACCAAATGGAGGATACGCAAATTCACTGCCAACAAATTTTTCTCCTGTAAAGGGGTTCATTTGACCAGACACCTTATCAATCTTACTTCTGCCATTGCTCTGCATATACATTCGGATGTCTATATTGCTAGGAAAACGCCGCTCCTCGGGATTCAACAGGAACTCTTTTATGCTTGGGTGTTCTTGACACCAAAAGGGGCCATTTGCACTTGCAAAACAGGAAACAACCTGCTTTAAAACCCGTAGGGGATAAATTGTATATGGAACGCTTAATAGCCCTTGCGCTTTGTGCTTATAATAATGAAGCGCTGAACGGTTGGCACTTGGGAAAGGTCTGAAGAAAAGGTCCTGCGTGGCAGGTCAAGG